>JBKJMY010000248.1:0-4151 GCA_046596115.1 Arenimonas sp. | reverse complement strand
GTCGGATAGTTCAACTGCCTTCTCGAAGTACTGGCGCCCGAGTTCCGGCTTGCCACCAACTGCCTCGGGCCGCAGCGAATTGAGCACGCCCAGGTACAGATACGCCTGGCCATGGTCATGGGTTGGCTCAAGCGCAACAACGCGGTCCAGCAACGCTTCGACCTTGGGCAGGTCGGCGATGGCATCCCATTGTTCCGAGTGCGCCTGGACAAAGCCGGCCCAGCTCGAGGCCAGCGTATACATCGCATCAACGTGGGTGTCGCTGGCAACGATGGCTGCAAACGGATCAGCGCCGCCATCGAGTGTCGCGCACAAGGCGGAATCTTCAGCGCACACCCCGCGCCGAGCGTAATCAAGGCCCTTGCCGGCAAGTCGCGCCGAGCGCGCGGCATCGTCCCCGGTGAAGTTGCCGGCGTACGCGCTATTCAAGCGCGCAGCGGCGAACAGCAGGGGCGCGTTCCCGGCATCGCCGGGCGTTTGCCCCGCCACCAGGCTGTCGAGCAGGAGCAGGTAGGCCGGCAGGCCATCGCGAACGGTGGCAGGATCTTCGCTGTCCATGACTGCGGTGCCGAGATTGTCGGCAAAGCGGTCGCTCGCCTTGCGTACCAGCGTTGAACAACCGGCGAGCAAGGTCGTCGCAAACACGGCCAGCACGATCGCTGAGCGAAACATTTTCATGCAGCAGCCTCCAGGGCTTCGGCCGCTTCAAGCGTGTTCTGCATCAAGGTCGCCACGGTCATTGGACCGACGCCACCTGGAACCGGGGTGATCCAGCTGGCGCGTTTGGAGGCGGCGTCAAAGTCCACATCGCCCACCAGCCGGCCATCGTCCATGCGATTGATGCCCACGTCGATCACGATCGCTCCTGGCTTGATCCACTCGCCCGGCACCAGGTTGGGCCGCCCGACCGCTACCACCACGATGTCGGCCTGGCGCACCTGCGCCTCCAGCACATCGCGCGGCGTGAACTTGTGGCAGGACGTGGTGGTGCAGCCGGCGATCAGCAACTCCAGCGCCATTGGCCGGCCAACATGGTTACTCACACCCACGATGACCGCGGTCGCGCCACGCACCGGGCGATCGGTGTAGGCAAGCAAGGTGGTGATTCCGCGCGGCGTGCAAGGGCGCAACCCGAACTGGCGCAGCGCCAGGTGGCCGACGTTTTCCGGATGGGAGCCATCCACGTCCTTGCGCGGGTCGATCCGGTGGATCAATGCGCTTGCGTCGCGATTGCCCGGCAGCGGCAGTTGCACGAGGATGCCGTGCACGGCGGGGTCTGCATTCAGTCGATCAATCAATGCCATCAACTCCGCATCGCTGGTGTCCGCAGGCAGGTCGTGGTCAAAGGCCTGGATGCCGACCTTGAGGCAGGCCTTGCGCTTGTTGCGCACGTACACGGCCGACGCCGGGTCTGCACCAACCAGGACCACGGCCAGCCCGGGCGCGGCCCGCCCCGTGGACACGCGCGCCCCAACCCGGATGGCCAGGTCGTCCAACAGTGCGTCCGCGATGCGCTTGCCGTCGAGAATACGGGCGGTCATGGAGGTCCCTTGGGGCAAATGCAGCGCCGAGGCAACGGGTGCACACTGCATGCGCCCGGGTCGTCACTGACACGCCAAGCCCTCATTATCCCCGAACCACTCCCTGCACCGCCATATGACTGACGACGAACGATTCCAGGCCGCGGCCTTCCGACGGCTCCTGCAGCATCTCGACCAGCGCCGCGACGTGCAGAACATCGACCTGATGATCCTGGCCGGGTTCTGCCGAAACTGCCTGTCCGACTGGTACCGCGAAGCAGCCGCCGATGCCGGCGTCGCGCTGGACCGCGATGCGGCGCGCGAGGCGATCTACGGCATGCCGTTCGCCGAGTGGAAAACCGCGCACCAGCCGGAGGCCACCGCGGAACAGCTTGCGGCCTTTGCGGCTGCGCAGCACAAGCGCCAACCGCCCCAAGACAACTAACCCGCCGCCCCTGCCCTCCCGGGCAGGCGCGGCAGGCCGGGTGTCAGGCGGCCTTGCGGCGACGCGCTGCTGGCCGCTTGGCGGCCGGCGCACGACGCTTCTTGACCGGCTTGGCAACGCCGAAGCGGGCCAGGGCCGGCGCGATGCGCTCGCGGATCTGCTCACCAGCCTCGCGGGCGAACGCCTCGACCTTCTTCTTGGCCGGGGCCGCCTGGCGGCGCAGCGAGGCAACCTTGCCAGTCACGGTCTTGCTGGCCTGGCGGCGCAGCGATTCGACCTTGCCGGTCACGGTCTTGCCAGCCTGGCGCACCACGGCTTCGGCGGAGTCGCGCAGCTCGGTGAGGCCTTCGTAGCCATTGGCGTACGCGTCCGCAACCTGCTTGCGGCCCAGGGACACGGCGCCGATGCCGGCGAAAAACACGTCGCGGGCCTGGATGGAACGGGTTCCGGCAACGGGGGCCGGACGCTTGCGGGTCTTGCGGGCCATACACACCTCGGATTGGATAACGCGACCCCGGGCGGGGACGCTGGAGCCAGTTTCCTGCGCTGCCGCCGAGTTTTCACACTACTGTTTGAAACGCTTGCATGAGTGCCGGCGTCGCGACATCCTCCGGCGTATTGAAAGGGAGCTTGAACCATGGCGAAGAAATCCGGCTGGCCCGCCTTCCCACACGCAGCCATCGACTTTGGCGGCGACCGCCTGAAGAAGGCCTGGCCTGCCCTGCATGCCGGAGACTGCGAGCCCTGGCCCGACGACAAGCGCGCCGCGGCATTACTCAAGGCTGCCGGCAAGGCAGCTCCCAAGGGCTTGGACGCCGCCTCACTGGCCACCCGGCTGCAGGACGCGTGGCGTGCCTTCCACGCCGGCGACTTCCATGCCGCGTTCGAAGCCGGAGAAGCGTTGGGCCCAATCGGTGCCTCGGTGGCAGTGAAGGCGCTCGGCATCCATGCCACTTACCTGCTGGATGACGAGACCGAAAAGCTTGCCCGCTTCGAACGCGGCGCCAAGCTGGCCGAGGCGGCCATCGCCGCGCTACCCGACGAGGCCAACAGCCACTACCGGCACGCCTTTGCCCTGGGCCGCTACAGCCAGGGCATCAACATCGCCAAGGCATTGAAGATGGGGCTGGCCACGAAAGTGCGGCAATCACTGGATGCAACGCTGGAGTTGTCGCCAAAGCACGCCGAGGTGCATACCGCGCTGGCGCTCTACCACGCCGAGATCATCGGCAAGATCGGCGCACTGATCGGCGGCATGACCTACGGCGCCAAGGCATCCGCGGCGGAAAAGCATATTGCGGCCGCGCTCAAGCTCACGCCGGATTCGCCGATCGCGCACGTCGAACACGGCAACCTGCTGCTGCTCCTGTACGGAAGCAAGAAGGAAGACGCCGCCGCCAGTGCGTATGAAAAGGCCAGCAAGCTCAAGCCGAAGGACGCGATGGAAGCCCTGGATCGGGACTACGCCCGGGCGCAGATCGAGTAGGACGCGCTCAGGGAATCCCCTGGCGGGCTTTGAACGCGGCGATTTCGTCGCGGATTGATTCGTCCAAGCCGGCGCGGGCCGCGCGTTCGAAGACCTTGGCCAGTACGCCACGCCGGGAAAATGCGGGATGCACGCTTCCGGCTACTCCGCGACTTCGGTTGTCTGCACGTTCACCAATGGAGAGTAATTCCAAAGCCCCTTCACTACGCAGCCTACACCGCCACATCCCCGAATTCAGAGTGTGCGAGGTCACACGCCCCCCCTCGCCATCCTGGCCGCTACCGTCAAACCCATGCAGTCGAGAAACTGACCGCCAATACGTGGGACCTAGTTCATGGTCTTGCAGCTGCCCGACCGGCATTCGAGCAATTGTCGCTTTCCGTTGGTGCAAGTCGCCTCATAGATTCCCCGACCGCTCGACTCGCTCACGAAGCCGAAACCATCGGAGCACTGGAGCTTGACCAATTCAATCTTGGCGGCATCGGCAAACGCACCCTTGTAACTATTTTCTGGGCTGAGGCGAACCACCGCCTGGCTTGAAGCAGTTGAATCGGTTCCAGCTGGATTAGTTTTGGCGAATGCCGGGCATAAAAAAACGGCCTAAGCCGTTGTTTTATATGGTGGGCGGTACAGGGCTTGAACCTGTGACCCCTGCCGTGTGAAAGCAGTGCTCTACCGCTGAGCTAACCGCCCGGAAGAG
>JBKJMY010000077.1:0-5699 GCA_046596115.1 Arenimonas sp. | reverse complement strand
GGCACGCGGACATTGTCGAAGAACAGCGCCGACGTCACCGATGCGCGCAGGCTCATCTTCTTGTGGATTTCCTGCGCCGAGAATCCTGGCGTATCCGTGGGCACGATGAAGCCCTGGATGCCGTCGTCCGTTTGCGCCCAGACAATCGCAATATTCGCCACATTGCCGTTGGTGATCCACATCTTGGCGCCGTTGATGACCCAGTCGTCGCCATCGCGGCGCGCATTGGTCTTCATGTTGGCCGGGTCGGAGCCACCCTGCGGCTCGGTCAGTCCGAAGCAGCCGATGATCTCGCCGCGCGCCATGCCTGGCAGGTAGCGCTCGCGCTGTTCCTCGGTGCCGTAGGCGTAGATCGGATACATGCTCAGCGAGCTCTGCACCGATACGAAGCTGCGGATCGCCGAATCACCTCGCTCAAGCTCCTGGCAAATCAGGCCGTAGCTGACCGCATTGAGGCCCGCGCAACCGTATTTCTCCGGTAGCGAGGAACCAAGCAGGCCCATGGACGCGATTTCCGGGATCAGCTCCTTCGGAAACCGTCCCTGGTCGAAGCAGTCGCCAATGATCGGTATGACCCGGTCATCCACGAACCGGGCGACTGAATCCTGAACCAGGCGCTCCTCGTCGGAAAGCAGGGAGCGGACATCAAACAGATCGGTCGGGTCGAGGGCCATTGCGGGAGGCTCAGCTTCGGTCAGGGAAGCGCCTATTTTAGCCGGAAGCGTGCCGCAGCGCATGAAAAAGGGGTCCCCGAATGCATCCGGGGACCCCGTTGGTCAGGCGATGGGCCGGGTGCACGGCGCCTTGCCCGACTCAGCCGTTGGTGGCGATCCGACGCTCGATCACGATCGCGCCGTCGCGGATCGGCAGCCGCTCGCCAGGCTTGTCGTCTAGGCGCACGGTGCCGCTCTTGTCGCGATAACGCCAGTCAACGTCGTAGCCGATGACGCGGTCGCGATCACCCAGCCAGACCTGGTCGCTGGGCTTCTTGGACACGCGCGTGGTCTGCAGCTTGCCATCGAGCTGGTAGCGGACTTCATAGCCGATGGTCTTTTCGCTCGTGCGCATTTCGGTATGGCACACGCGCTGGGTTTGCGTGGTGACCCTGCCGCCCTGGTGCCTGCGGTCGATATTGCGACCGACATAACCACCGCCGACGGCGCCGGCCACTGTGGCCAAGGTGCGGCCGCTGCCTCCGCCCACCTGATGACCGACCAGGCCGCCGACCACGGCGCCAATCAAGGCGCCATCCTTGTTGCCAAAGCGCTCCGGCTGGCGAACCTGGACCGACTGGTTGTCGCACACCTTCTGCGGCGACTCGGTGGTCTGGGTCAACGGGACGGTGTCGACCACGTCGGCATACATGGGTTCTTTCACGGTGACCGGAGTGGAACGCACCACTTCGGCATATTGCGGGCCGATCACGCCGGTCTTGTAGGCACCGATGGCGGCGCCTGCAGCAAGCACGCCGCCGAGGGCGACTGCGAGGGTCTTGTCCATCTTGGTTCTCCTTGGTCCCGGACGGGCCGGGAACGCGTGCATCATGGAACGCGCCGGCTGAACCCCCACCAAGCAAGTGAAAATTTCGTTCAGTCTAAAATCCGAGCGTCGTTCAGGTCGTAGCCGCCCACGCGCGTGCTAGCGTTCATGCGTCCACAGGAGTTTCCATGGCAACCCCCCTGCTCGGCCCCCTGCTTGCCTACGCGTCCAGGCTGCGCTTCCCCACCCTGTTCCTGATCACCATCGTGCTGTTTGTCGTCGATGTGATCATTCCCGACATCGTCCCGTTCGCAGACGAGATCCTGCTCGGCCTGGGCACGCTGCTGCTTTCGACCTGGAAGAAACGGCCACCCGCCGGCAGCTGATCGATGCGCCTGTTCGACAGCCATTGCCACCTGGATGCCGCGGAATTCACCGCGGATCGCCATGCAGTCGTGCAGCGCGCCGAGGCTGCAGGCGTGGTCGCCCAGTTGGTTCCCGCCGTGGATCGCGACAGCTGGCCTGCATTGCGCGAGGTTTGTGCGTCGGCCTGCGGGCTGCATGCGGCCTACGGACTGCATCCGGTTTTCCTGTCCAGACATCACCGAAGCCATCTGGATGAACTGCGCGACTGGATCGCGCGCGAGCGACCCGTCGCGATCGGCGAATGTGGCCTGGACTATTTCGTCGAGGGACTCGACCGCGAGTTCCAGCGCGAATTGCTGGAAGGACAACTGCAGCTGGCGCGTGAATTTGACCTGCCGGTCGTGCTCCATGCCCGGCAGGCAGTCGAAGACATCATCCACGCGCTGCGCCGCATTGGCGGGCTGCGCGGCGTGGTGCACAGCTACTCGGGCAGCGAAGAGCAGGCACGCAGGTTATTCGACCTCGGCTTCCTGATCGGCATCGGCGGCCCGGTCACCTATGAGCGTGCAAAGCGGATCCGCCGGGTCGTAAGCGCCATGCCTCTGGAATTTCTGTTGCTCGAAACCGACGCACCAGACCAGCCTGATGCCGACCACCGCGGCCAGCGCAACGAGCCAGCTCGGCTGGCTCGCGTTGTCACCACCATCGCCTCGCTGCGCAGCTGCGAACCGGCACACATTGCAGAGGCCACGTTCGCCAACGCGCTGCGCCTGCTCCGGCTTCCCGACCCGGGCCAAGCCCGCGCCGGCTAGCCGGTTTCAATCACGGCGTTCCCGGACTCGCCGGCCGGCGCCAGCTTGTCTGGCCGCAGCAGCAGTTCAATCGCCTTGCCCACCGCGGCAAATGCAAACGCGCCGGTCACGTGGGTTGCGGCGCCCAGGCCAGCACCGCAGTCGAGCTTGAGTGCCGCATCGGGCCCCATCGCCGGGCGAGTGCCGCAGACGCTGCCATCGGCCTGCGGGTACTGGACGTTTTCCAGCGAGTAAATTGCCGGCACGCCAAAATATCGGGATGCATTTTTCGGGAAATTGAAATCGGTGCGCAGTTTCTTTCGCACCAGCGCCAGCAAGGCATCGTGTTCGGTGCGCGACAGGTCGCGAACCCGCACCTGGGTCGGGTCGGTGCGTCCGCCAGCCGATCCGACCACCAGCACCGGCAACTTCCTGCGTCGGCACCAGGCGATCATTTCCACCTTGCTGCGAAAACTATCGCAGGCATCAAGCACCAGGTCGTAACCCCGGTCCAGCAGGTCATCCAGGTTCGAGGGCGTGAGGAATTGCGCCACGGCGTCCACCTGCACCAGTGGATTGATCGATCGCGCGCGCTCGGCCAGCAATTGGGCCTTGCCGCGTCCGAACTGGCCATCGACCGCGTGCAACTGGCGATTGCTGTTGGAGACGCAGACATCGTCGGCGTCCACCAACGTCAACTGCCCAACCCCGGTGCGCACCAGCGCCTCCACCGCCCACGATCCCACGCCGCCCAGTCCGATCACCGCCACATGCCTCGTGGACAGGCGTTGCACCGCGCCGCGACCGTAAAGACGATCGATTCCGGCAAATCGTTCCTGGAGAATTGGATCCATTCGCCATTCTAGTTCAGCAGCCAGTGGCTTCGACGTCCACCGCACACGGCATAATCGACGGATGTCCACACGTTTTGCATCCCTGACGCTTGCCTGCCTGGTCCTTGGCGCGTGCGCGATGGCTCCGCACCCGCGAGTCGTCAGCACGCCGGAACCGGCATCGCGCCCGACCTCGCGCCCTCAGCCTGCGCCAGGCCACGTTGCCTGCGCTGATTGCGGTCGGATCGAGCGGATCGAGCGGGTCACGGCGATCCGGGCGACCGCATCGGGCGGCGCAGTGCTCGGCGGGATCGTCGGCGGCGTGGTGTCTGCGCCGCAACGATCCGCGGCCGCCCCGGCGCCGACGGCAGCCTCTCCTTCACGCGCTCCGCAACCCCAGCAGGCCTATCGTATTGCGCTGCGGATGGATGACGGTCGCCACCTGGTCGTGCACCAGAACATGATTGCCGATGGCGTGGCAGTCAACGCGCGCGTGCGCCTGGTCCAAGGCCGGCTGGTTCCCGTCCACTAAGCCCAAATCGATGCCAAAACTGATTTCACGGAGGTTTGCATGCGTTCGCTTGTCCTGTTCCTGGTCGGCCTTGCGGTCGGCGCCATTACCACCGTGTTGATCGTCAATGCGATCAACCGCGGCCCACACTACGACAAGGCAGTCATGACCATGATGGGCGCGCACATGCAGGTCATGGATCGCAACATCAAGCAGAATCGCTGCGCGGCAACCGACCTCACCCCGCATCTGCAGGTGCTGCGGCTGGTGGCCAACGATATCGAACCCGCCTTCCCGGACATGCAGGACCAGGCCCAGTTCGGTCGCTACGCCACTGCCCTTCGGGCCGCCGCCGACGGGGCACTGCAAGCCCCTCCGGCCAGTTGCGCGGCCGCGGCGGCCACCCTGTCCAAGCTGGACAAGGCCTGCGACGCCTGCCACCGGGACTATCGCAACTGAACCCAGGCGGCCCGCCGGAGCCCCCGGCAGCGCTGCAGCCGGCACAATGCCGCAATGCAACATGCGATGCGGCGCACAGTTCGATAAGGTTGGGCCGGCCCTGCTGACCGGGGGCCATACCTTTCTTTCGAATTCCGGGGAGTCCGCATGACCAGTCCCATCCGCACCATCGCCCTTGCTGCCGCATTCGTGGCCGCTGCCGGCGCCAGCTTCGCCGCCCGACAGAACACCAGTGGCCAGACCGTCCGCAATCCGCTCAGCATTGCCATGCAAGGCGAGGCCGACGGCTCCGGATCGGTCGACTTCCGCATCACCAACAACAGCGCCGAAGTCCTCAAGGTTCCGTACTGGCAGCTGCCGTCGGGCAGCGCAGAAGGCAAGCTGTTCCAGGTCCTGCGTAACGGCAAGGCCGCGACCTACCTGGGTCCGTTGGTCAAGCGCCCGGCAGCGACCGAAACGGACTTGGTCAGCTTCCAGCCGTACGAGACCAAGGTGTTCCATGTGAACCTGGCGGAAAGCTATGACATGGCCGCTGGCGGCCCGTTCAGCGTCACCTATGACTCGGTGCTCAACGGCGCCCGCACCGCAGGTGGCCGCAAGCTTGCCGGCGCCAATGGCCGCATGGCCGGGTTGCGCTCGTCCGAAGTCACCGTCTGGGTTGACGGCGAGTCGGCGCTCAAGGCCCAGGGCAAGGGCAATGTCAGTGGCAAGGGCAAGCCGGGTTCGGGCGGCACCGTGGTCGGCGGCATCACCTACGTCGGCTGCAGTTCCACCCAGATCACCGACGCCGGTGCGGGCGTGCTGCAGGCACGGACGTATACGCAGGGCGCACGTAACTACTTCGCAACGCATACTTCGCCGACCACGCGCTACACCACCTGGTTCGGCGCCTTCACCACCACCCGATTCAGCACTGCCACCAACCACTTCATTGCGCTCGACGATGCCCTCGCCCAGAGCGGCGGCCAGGTCAAGATCAATTGCGGCTGCAACCAGAACTACTACGCCTACGTCTATCCGACCAAGCCGTATGAGATCTTCGTGTGCAGGGCTTTCTGGACCGCGCCGACCGCGGGCACTGATTCCAAGGGCGGCACGTTGATCCACGAGACCAGCCATTTCAACGTCGTGGCCAGCACGAACGACGTGGTCTATGGCCAGTCCGGCTCCAAGAGCCTTGCGATCAGCGATCCGGACGGGGCGTTGAACAACGCCGACAGCCACGAATACTTCGCCGAGAACACCCCGACGCAGCAGTAA
>JBKJMY010000257.1:0-9685 GCA_046596115.1 Arenimonas sp. | reverse complement strand
CGCGCGCACGCAGCGCGCGCGCTCGAGCCATTGCCGCGTCGCGTCGGTCCAGGGAAGCGTCTCCAGTCCGCGCGCTGCGATGGCGGCGCACAGCGCGTCCGCCGCCAGTTCCGGATCCACGCGCCCTGCGGGGCGGCTATCGAGCACGATGCGATCAAAGCGCCGCTCGCGCCGCGCCTGCAGGCGTTGCGCGGCGTCGTCCCAATGCACTGCGTCACGCTCGACGAAACGCTCGGCGAAGTCGCGTTGCAGGCGCGCGATATCCAGCGGCGCGCCGCGTTGCACCAGCGCGTCGCGGGCCTCGAAGCGCAGCTCGCTCGCCACCAGCCAGTGCTCGCCCACTAGCGCACTGTCGGGGAACAGCCGCGCCATGCGGCCGTTCGCCAACTGGTAGCGCAGCGGATCGGTTGGATGCTGGAAGGCGATGCGATCCGGGAAGCCATGCATCAGGCAATCACCGAGCGCATGGGCCGGTGTGTCGCCCGGCGGCCGTGCCGTGCAGCGCAGGCGGCGACGCCACTGCGCGGCAGCGGCATCGATGGTAGCGAGTGCGCCACGATGGCCCTGCGCCGCGCCGCCACCGCGGCGGAATGCGGCCAGCGCCTGGTGCCGTGCGGCCCAGTCGTCGCGCCGCGTGTCCTGCAGCGGGTCGCGCGCCTCGACCAGTGCCGCCAGGTCGCAGGCAAGCGCGATCTCGTCCGCCGAGTCGCTGGCCAACAACATCGCCGCCAGCCTTGGATGTGTGCCCAGGGCGAGCATGCGCCGGCCCATCGGGGTGATCCGTGCGCTCGCATCGAGCGCGTCCAGGCGCTGCAGCAGTTCGCGGCCCGCCGCCATCGCGCCGACCGGCGGTGTATCCACGAAGCGAACATCGGTGCTGCCCCAGGCGGCGAGTTCCAATTGCAACGCGGCCAGATCCACCTGCGCGATCTCCGGCGTGCGTGCCGGTTCCAGGCGCAGCGATGCTGGCCACAGTCGATAGCAGGCACCCTCGGCCACGCGGCCGGCGCGGCCCGCGCGCTGGTCGGCCGAGGCCTGCGAAATGGCCACCAATTCCAGCCGCGAAAAACCGCTGTTGGGTTCGTACCGCGGCTCGCGCGCCTGTCCACTATCGATGACCACGCGAACGCCCGGCAGGGTCACGCTGGACTCGGCGACGTTGGTCGCCAGCACGATCCGTCGTCGTCCCTCTGGATCGCCGCTGAGTGCTTCGGACTGGCGCTCGAGCGGCAGGTCACCGTGCAATATCAGCAGGCGCGCGTTTGCCGCGTGCGCGTGATCGGCGAGGCGTCGTTCGGCATCGGCGATCTCGCGTCGGCCGGGCAGGAACACCAACAGGTCACCGGGGTGCGCCTGCAATGCATCCACGACGCAGCGTGCCAGTTGTGCGGCCGCGGGCTCATCGCGGCGCGCAGGAAAGTGCGAGATCGCCACCGGATAACTGCGCCCGGCCGAACTCAGCCGCGGCGCATCCAGCCACGTGGCCAGGCGTGCACCGTCGAGCGTGGCCGACATCACCAGCAGGCGCAGGTCGGGTCGCAGTTGCGCCTGCACATCCAGCGCCAAGGCCAAGCCGAGGTCACCGGCCAGGTGGCGTTCGTGGAATTCGTCGAACACGATCGCTGCGATGCCCTCGAGCGAGGGGTCGTCCTGCAGCATGCGCGTGAGGATGCCCTCGGTGACGACTTCGATGCGGGTGGCGGCCGACACCTTGCTCTCGAAGCGGATCCGGTAGCCGACCGTTGTACCGACCGCTTCGCCGCGCTGCGCGGCCATGAATCCGGCCGCCGCGCGCGCCGCCACGCGACGCGGCTCAAGGACGATGATCCGGCCATCACCCCGCCAGCCGGCATCCAGCAGCGCCAATGGCACCTGCGTGGTCTTGCCCGCACCCGGTGGCGCCTCCAGCACCAGGCGCGGGTGCGCCTGCAGCGAGGCCAGCACCTCGGGGAGCAGCGGGCTGATCGGGAAGGACGGTGGCATCGGCGAATTCTACGTGAGCGTCTAGACTATGCCGATGCACTACACGCCCGCCGCCGCGCGCCCCGCACTGATCGATATCGGCGCCAATCTTGGCCACGAAAGCTTCCGCCATGACCTCGATGCGGTGCTGCATCGCGCCCGCGAGGCGGGCATCGTGCGCATGATCGTCACCGGCGCCAGTCGTGAAGGTTCACGCGACGCGCTGGCGCTGGCGCGCGCGCATCCCGGTTTCCTGTCGTGCACGGCGGGCGTGCATCCGCACCACGCCACCGAGCTTACCGCCGAAGGCGAAGCCGAGCTGCGCGAACTGCACAAGGCGCCGGAAGTGGTGGCGGTGGGCGAATGCGGCCTGGACTACAACCGCGATTTTTCGCCCCGTCCCGCGCAGCGCACGGCCTTCGAACGGCAGCTCGCGATCGCCGTGGACAACGGCAAGCCACTGTTCCTGCACCAGCGCGATGCGCACGATGACTTCATGGCGATCCTCAAGCCCTTCGACGGGCGGATCGGGCCGGTGGTGGTGCACTGCTTCACCGGCACGCGCGAGCAACTGCACGCGTGCCTGGATGCGGGCTACGCGATCGGCATTACCGGCTGGTTGTGCGACGAGCGCCGCGGACTGCAGCTGCGCGAAATCGTGCGCGATATTCCCGCCGATCGCCTGCTGGTGGAGACCGACGCGCCCTACCTGCTGCCGCGCACGGTCAAGCCGGCGCCCAGCCATCGTCGTAATGAGCCGATGTACCTGCCGCACATCGTCAGCGAGCTGGCGCGCGACCGCGGCGAAACGCCCGAAGCCACGGCGGCGCTGAGTACTGCCAACGCCCGCCGCATCTTCAACCTGTAGCAACCTGTGGCAACCTGTGGGAGCGGCTTCAGCCGCGATTGACAGATTCGCGGCTGAACCCGCTCCCACAGACAGTGCTGCTGCATCAGCGGACGGTGCCTGCCGGCGGCTTGTCCTTGCCGCCGAACATCTTCTTCAGGAAGGCGCCGATCGCCACCACGCCCAGGATGACGAACTTCTTCATGGCCAGCAGCAGGATGCCCAGCTTGGCGAACAATCCAGCCTTGGCCGCGATACCGCCGCCGACCAGTGCTGCCAGACCATAGGCCGCCAACTTGTCGCTGCCGGGCTGGAAATCGGCATAGCGGTGGCCTGAATCGAACTCGGCCATCGGCAGCACGCGGGTCATGCCGTCCTGGACCATCGCCAGGTCATTCATGCCGGCGATCGCATTCATGCTCAGGTAGCCCTCCCGGCCGAGCACGCGGATGTCGTAGTTGAGCGTGTGTTGCGTCGCGCCCTTGAAGTCCAGTTCGCGCGCCCAGTAGATGCGCTTGCCGGCGGCGTCATAGCGCGGCGGTTGCGCCCAGCCGACGACATTCACTTCCTCGAAGCCGCCCTTGCGGCGCTCTTCGTTTTCGTCGGCGCTGGCAGCCTTCATGTCGGCCAGCACCTGGGTGTAATCAACCTTGGCCGCGTCATCGTCGGAGACATGGCCATCGCTGCTGTAGGTCACCAGTACCGCCCAGCCATGGTCTGAATCCAGCGGCGCGTTGTCTGGCACGAGCAGGCCGAGCACATCGTCGTCGGGGGGATTGCTCCACAGTTTTTCCAGCACGGTGCGGGTGTCGTCATGCGCGAGGTAGCGAAAGCCCGGCTGGACGTGCAGGTGCGCGCCGGCATCGCCGAGGGCGATGTCACCCGTCTGGAAATGCAGGCCCTTGATCAGTGCATCGATGCGCGCCTGGTCGGCATCGGGCACCGGCTCCTGCCGGGCCATGGCAGTGGACGCGAGCACGCAGGCCGCGAGCGAGGCTGCGGCAACGAAAGCTTTCATCGAATTCCCCCCGGAACCCGCGCGGCACGCGCGGCGAACACGCAGGCTGCCCGAATCCCCGGCGACTGCGCAAGACCCCCCCCGGCGCCGGCGCACCACTGCGTGGCACAAGGCGCAGCTTCCGTGGGAGCGACTTCAGCCGCGATTGACAGATATCGCGGCTGAAGCCGCTCCCACAATGGCCGCTCCCACAATGGCCGCTCCCACAATGGCCGCTCCCACAGTTACAACTCTCACGGAAGGCGTGGCGGTATTGCGCCGCGTGGCGCGGGCCGACAGACTGACGCGATGCTTGAGATCACGCCCACCCTGCAGATTCCCGACGACGAGTTGGTCGAGCGCTTCGTGCGCGCGAGCGGCCCGGGTGGGCAGAACGTCAACAAGGTATCGACTGCGGTGGAGCTGCGCTTTGACGTCGCAGGTTCGCCGTCATTGCCCGAGCCGGTGCGCGAACGCCTGCTGGCGCGACGCGACCGGCGCATCACCGACGCCGGCGTGGTGGTGATCTCGGCCCAGCGCTTCCGCACCCAGGACCGCAACCGCCAGGATGCGCGCGAGCGGCTGGCGGCGATCGTGCTGGCCGCAACCGTGGTCGCCGCTAAACGCGTCGCCACCCGACCCACCCGCGCTTCGAAGGAACGCCGGCTCGGCGCCAAGCGTGACCGCGCCCAGGTCAAGACCGGACGCGGCAGCCGCTGGGACGGCGAGTGAGCCGTCCGGAAGGCGCACCCAATGGCGAATCCGACGACCTGCAGCCCCTGCTCGCAGGCTTGCCGCCGAACGCGCCCCGCAGCCATGAAGGTTGGTTGCTGCGCGGCTTTGCCCTCGCCGTGTTGCGCCTCGGGCGCTGGAAGAAGTCGGCCAATGGCCCGACCTGGCCAAGGTGGTGGTGATCGTCGCGCCCCATTCCTCGGCCTGGGACGCGATCTGGGGTCTGGCGGCCAAGGTGGCGATCGGCTTGGGCATCGTATTCATCGGCAAGAAGGAAGCCTTCTGGGGGCCGCTGGGCTGGGTGCTGCGCCGGGCTGGCGGCCTGCCGGTCGACCGCCGCGCACCCGGCGGCATCGTCGAACAGGTGGCAGGCGAGATGCTCCGCGCCGAGCGGATGTGGTTCGTCTTGGCTCCGGAAGGCACCCGCCGCGCCGTTGAAAATTGGAAGCCCGGCTTCTGGAAGATCGCCCGCCGCGCCGGGGTGCCGGTGTTCACCGTCGGTTTTGATTACCCTTCGCGTCGGATCCGGCTGGGCCAGCTGGTCGAGCTCAGCGACGACCTGGATGCTGATATGCGACGGATCCGACCGCTGTTTGCAGGCTATCGCGGCAAGCATCGCGACGCCTGATCTCGGACGCAGGAAGTCTCAGCGTTCCGAATGCCCGGAGTCGAAGTAATCGCGGCGCTCGAACACGCCAGGCTTGACCAGATCGGCGAAGGCGCGCGCCTGTGGCGAAAGGAACTTGCCCTTGCGCGCCACCACGCCGTAGCTGCGTGAGGGGAAATATTCGCTCAGGTTGCGCACCTCGAGCTTGTCGCGGTCGGAATCCTGGATGCAGATGCCGGTGACGATCGAGATGCCAAGACCCATCGCCACGTACTGCTTGATGATCTCCCAGCCGCCGACTTCCAGTGCGACGGTGTAGGGCACGCGCCGCTGCTGGAACACCAGGTCGACCATGCGCCAGGTGGTCAGCCGCTTGGGTGGCAGGATGAGGCCATAGGGCGACAGGTCCTCGAGCCGCAGCTTGCCGCGCGAGGCCAGCGGATGGTCCTTGGCCATGATCAGCATCGGCTCGAAGCTGTACACCGGCGCGTAGCTCAGGTCGCTGGGCACATCGAGCATCGAGCCCACGGCCAAGTCCACCGCGTCGCTCCGCAACAGGCCCAGGCCGTCCTTGCCGGTGACGTTGTGCAGCACCAGCTGGATCTGCGGATGCGACTCGCGGAAGGCCCGCACCAGCGGCGGCAGCAGGTAGAGGATGGTCGAGCTGCCGGCCGCGACATGCAGCTCGCCGCCCTCCAGGCCTTTCATCCGGCTCTGGAACTCACCCTCGAGCCCGTCCATCCCCTCCACCAGCGGCCGGGCGAGTTCGTACAAGGCATTGCCCGCCTTGGTCAGGGTCCAGCGGCGGCCGATGCGCTCGAACAGGTCGCCGCCGAATTCCCGCTCGACCGCCTGCAGCTGCAGGGTCACCGCCGGCTGGCTCAGGAACAGCGCTTCGGCTGCCCGGGACACTGATCCGAGCCGCGCAACTTGGCAAAAAGCCCGCAGCGGCTTGAGACGATCACCCTTGTAATGCAGGCGGGAGCTGCCTCGGGCCATTTCCAAACCATAAGTATAAGAATAACTAATACATTCTATTTAAATATTTGTTTTGTCAAATCTTGGACAGAAGCTTACGGTCGGAGCCAGAACTTCCGACCAAGGACGGCGATGAACCAGACTTCCCAACCCGCCGCCGGCGCCCTCGTTGCAGCGGCGTGCCTTCCTGGCCAGGAAGACCTGCTGACGTCGGCGGCCCTGGCCTTCCTGGGCGAACTGCATCGGCGCTTCGAACCAGAGCGCGGCCGCCGGCTAGCGGCCCGCCGCCTGCGCGCGGCCCAGTTCGACGCGGGTGCGCTGCCCGATTTCCGTGCCGACACCGCCGCGATCCGCGCTGGCGACTGGCAGGTCGCCCCGATCCCGGCCAACCTGCTCGACCGCCGGGTCGAGATCACCGGCCCGGTCGAGCCGAAGATGGTGATCAACGCGCTGAACTCCGGCGCCCGCGTTTACATGGCCGATTTCGAGGATTCGACCTCGCCAACCTGGGCCAACCTGCTCACCGGCCAGCGCGCCCTGCGCAAGGCCGTGGCCGGCACCCTGGACTGGATGGCGCCCGATGGCAGCCGCCACTACACGCTCGACCAGAATCGCCGAACCGTGCTGATGGTCCGGCCACGCGGCTGGCACCTGGACGAAAAGCATGTGCTGGTGGAGGACGCGCGTCTGTCGGCGTCGCTGTTCGACCTTGGCCTGTTCGCCTTCCACAACGCCAAGGCGCTCGCGGCGGCCAAGGCCGGCCCGTACTTCTACCTGCCCAAGTTGCAGTCGATGGAAGAGGCCGCGCTGTGGAACGAGGTGCTCGACGACATCGAGCTTCGCCTGGGCCTTCCCACCGGCACGATGAAGGTGACGGTGCTGATCGAAACCTTGCCGGCCGCGTTCGAGATGGACGAGATCCTGCACGCGCTGCGCTCGCGCATCGTCGCGCTGAACTGCGGACGTTGGGATTACATTTTTTCCTACCTCAAGACGTTCCGTCGGCACCGCGACAAGGTGCTGCCCGAGCGCGGCCAGTTGACGATGGGGCAGGGCTTCCTCAAGGCCTACGCCGAATTGCTGGTGAAGACCTGCCATCGCCGCGGCGCACTCGCGATGGGCGGGATGGCGGCGCAGATCCCGATCAGCGGCGATCCCGCCGCCAACGAACAGGCACTCGAGCGTGTGCGCGCCGACAAGCGTCGCGAGGTCAACGCTGGCCACGATGGCACATGGGTCGCGCATCCCGCGCTCATTGTGGTCGCGCAGGAAGTTTTTGACGCCGGCATGTCGGGCGCCAACCAACTGGGCCGATTGCGCGATGACGTCATCGCAGACCGCGATGCACTGGTGCGGCCCAGCGTCGGCACCATCACCCGCGCCGGCTTCGACGGCAATGTCGAGGTCTGCGTACGCTACCTGGCGGCCTGGCTCGACGGCCAGGGCTGCGTGCCGATCCACTGGCTGATGGAAGACGCCGCCACCGCCGAGATCTGCCGTGCGCAGCTGTGGCAGTGGCTGCATTGCGCCGGCCCGGATGGCGATGCAGGCGTCCACCTCGATGACGGCACGCCGGTCGACTTCACCCTGTTTGATCGCGCGCTGCTGGCGCTGCCGTCCAGGCTCGGTGATCGGGCGCGCATGACTGGTGCGGCAAAGATCGAGCAGGCCATCGCCCTGTTGGACCAGCTGACCCATGCCGATGAACTGGCCGAGTTCCTCACCCTGTCCGCCTACGAAATGTTGTAGCCGCAGCTTTGCGGAAGCCGCTTTTGTGGGAGCGGCTTCAGCCGCGATCAGTCAATGCCCCAAGTCAATCCGAAAATCGCGGCTGAAGCCGCTCCCACAACAGCCGCTCCCACAACCACTTCCACAACCACTTCCACAACCACTTCCACAACCAATTCCCGCTCCCAACCCTCCCCAAGGACACCGCCATGCGCCAGACCCTGCCCAACGCCGAACAGCTCAACACCGAGTGGAACAACAGCCCGCGCTGGGCCGGCATCGTGCGCGGCTACAGCGCCGATGAAGTGGTGCGCCTGCGCGGCACGGTCGCGGTCGAGCACTCACTCGCGCGGCTTGGTGCCGAAAAACTGTGGCGCTACCTGGACGAAAAGCCCTATCTGAATGCGCTCGGCGCACTCACCGGCAACCAGGCGATGCAGCAGGTCAAGGCCGGCCTGCAGGCGATCTACCTGAGCGGCTGGCAGGTGGCGGCCGACGCCAACCTCGCTGGTGAAATGTATCCGGACCAGTCGCTGTATCCCGCCAACTCGGTGCCCCAGGTGGTCAAACGCATCAACAACGCGCTGCTGCGCGCAGACCAGCTCAACCACGCCGAAGGAAACAACGACATCGACTGGCTGCAGCCGATCATCGCCGATGCCGAGGCCGGCTTCGGCGGTGTGCTCAATGCCTTCGAGTTGATGAAGTCGATGATCGAGGCTGGCGCCGCCGCGGTGCATTTCGAAGACCAGCTGGCGAGCGTGAAGAAGTGCGGCCACATGGGCGGCAAGGTGCTGGTGCCGACCCAGGAAGCGGTGCAGAAGCTCATCGCCGCGCGCCTGGCGGCCGACGTGCTCGGCGTGCCCACGCTGATCGTCGCGCGCACCGATGCCGAGGCTGCCGACCTGATCACCTCCGATATCGATCCGAACGATATGCCCTTCGTCACCGGCGAGCGCACGGTCGAGGGCTTCTACAAGACAAACAAAGGCCTGGACCAGGCGATCAGCCGTGGCCTCGCCTACGCACCCTATGCCGACCTGGTGTGGTGCGAGACCGGCAAGCCGGACCTCGAGTTCGCGCGCAAGTTTGCAGAAGCCATCCACGCCAGGTATCCCGGCAAGATGCTTGCCTACAACTGCTCGCCGTCGTTCAACTGGAAAAAGAATCTTGGCGACGAAGCCATCGCCAGCTTCCAGGACGACCTGGCCGCGATGGGCTACAAGTTCCAGTTCATCACCCTGGCCGGTTTCCACTCCCTGAACTACTCGATGTTCAACCTGGCCTACGGCTACGCGCGCAACCAGATGAGCGCCTTCGTGGAATTGCAGGAGGCAGAGTTCGCCGCGGCCGAGCGCGGCTTCACCGCGGTCAAGCACCAGCGCGAAGTCGGCACCGGCTACTTCGATTCGGTCACCCAGACCATCCAGGGCGGTACCAGCTCGACCACGGCACTGAAGGGCTCCACCGAGGAAGAGCAGTTCCAGGATGCACCGGACAAGGCGGCCTGAACGGCGGGGAGCCGCGCCTGGCGCGGCTCCTGCCCCTCGATGAAAGTTTGGTTACACTCCGGGACCCGCCACCCGTCCCCGAGCATTCGTGAGCCTGACCCGTTCGACCCATGCCGGCCTTCGTACTGGCGACAGCCGATTGCCGTCCGCGCTCGATCGGGATGAGTGGCAGCTCCTCGCCGGGGCCGGCCGCGCCATGGCCGTGTTGCCGGGCGAGCAATTGTTTCGCCGCGGCGATCGCGCCCAGAGCATGTTCGTGATCGACGCGGGCGAAGTACGCCTGAGCTTCGAGGACGGCATGGCTGACAAGGTGCTCGGCGCAG
>JBKJMY010000179.1:0-2608 GCA_046596115.1 Arenimonas sp. | reverse complement strand
CCTGCTGGGCGAATCCCTGGATGACGCGGCCGGCAGGCGGTACCGGCCGATACCCTCCACGGCGACCAGTTGGGTGTGCCCGCCAGAAACCAGCAGGGCAACGAAGGGCGGCTTCGGCGGGTCCGGCTCAAGCAGCGGCGCCAGCAGGTGGCCTTCCATGTGGTGCACCCCGATCGCCGGCAGATCCAGCGCCCAGGCCAGCGCCTGGCCGGCCGCAGCGCCTACCAGCAGGGCCCCGACCAGGCCCGGCCCGGCGGTGTAGGCCACGCCGTCCAGATCCGCCACGGTCATCCCCGACTCGGCTAGGACGCCGCGGATCAGAGGCAGCAACTTGCGCACATGGTCGCGGCTGGCCAGCTCGGGGACGACCCCGCCATACTCGGCGTGCAGGTCGATCTGGCTGAACAGGGCGTGCGCCAGCAGGCCGGCGCCGGTGTCATACACCGCCACCCCGGTCTCGTCGCAGCTGGTTTCGATGCCCAGGACCCGCATGATCATCTCGATTGCCGGCGTTTGCCTTGCATGGCCCCGCCTGAGCCGCGTATCATACGCGGCTCCCCACGACCGCTTCGCGCGCCGTTGTGGACCACCCAGTGCCGAGAGTCCCCGATGCCTTCAGTGAAAGTCCGCGAAAACGAACCCTTCGAGTTTGCCCTGCGCCGCTTCAAGCGCACCTGCGAGAAGGCCGGCGTGCTGGCCGAGACCCGCAAGCGCGAGTTCTATGAGAAGCCGACCCAGGAGCGCAAGCGCAAGGCTGCCGCTGCGGTCAAGCGCCAGATCCGCCGCAGCTCGCGCGATGTCACCAAGCGCCAGCGCCTGTACTGATCGGCCTCATTGATCGGCTCCGTGCCGAGAAAGCCGGCCGCGCGCAAGCGTCGCCGGCTTTTCGTGTTTCTGGGGCAAACAACTGCGATGGCTCTGGATGTTTCCCGATGCAAGCCCAGTTCGCGTTGACCCCGGCTCCCACCAGATCAGACGTTCGCGTTGATCCCCCATTTCCACCGAACCAGGAGCCGCCCATGTCCCTCAAGACCCGCCTGATCGAAGACATGAAGGCTGCCATGAAGGGTGGCCAGAAGGACAAGCTCGGGGTAATCCGGCTGGTCAACGCCGCGATCAAGCAGCGCGAGGTGGACGAGCGCATCGAGCTCGACGACACCCAGGTGCTGTCGGCGATGGAAAAGATGCTCAAGCAGCGCAAGGACTCCCTGTCTCAATTCGAGGCTGCGGGTCGCGAAGACCTGGCCGCCATCGAGCGCTACGAGATCACCGTGATCCAGGCCTACCTGCCCGAGCAGATGAGTGCCGCCGAACTGCAAGCCGCCGTGGACGCGGCTGTCGTGGAAACCGGCGCCACTGGACAGGCCGACATGGGCAAGGTGATGGCTGTTCTCAAGCCCAGGGTCGCCGGACGTGCCGACATGGGCGCACTGTCGGGTCTGGTGCGCGGCGCCCTCGTCAAGTAACGGGAATGGCATCCTAGGGCCCCATGGCCCGTATTCCCGACGCCTTCATCGACGACCTGCTGGCGAGGACCGACCTCGTCGAGCTGATCGGCACGCGCGTGCCGCTCAAGCGGCAGGGTCGCGAGTATTCGGCGCGCTGCCCGTTCCATGACGAACGCTCGCCCAGCTTCACCGTCTCGCCGACCAAGCAGTTCTACCATTGCTTCGGTTGCGGCGTGCACGGCACCGCGCTGAGCTTCCTGATGAACTACGACCGCCTCGAGTTCCTCGACGCGGTCGAGGAGCTGGCCAAGCGCATCGGCGTCGAAGTGCCGCGTGATACCCGCGCACGCAACGAAGACAACGACAGCCGCGAGCAGTACACCACGCTCGAGGCCACCGCGCTGTTCTTCCAGAAACAACTCGCGTCCAGCAGCAAGGCCAAGCACTACCTCGATCGGCGCGGCGTGGATGCCGAGAACAGTGCGCGCTTCGGCATCGGCTACGCGCCTGACAGTTTCGACGGGCTCAAATCCGCGCTGGGCACCGACGAGCGCAAGCTGGCATTGCTGGAAAAGACCGGCATGTTCTCGCGCAGCGACAGCGGCCGCGTCTACGACAAGTTCCGCGATCGGCTGATGTTCCCGATCCACGATCGCCGCGGCCGGGTGATTGCCTTCGGTGGCCGCGTGTTCGAGAAGGACGACGGACCCAAATACCTCAACTCGCCCGAGACTACGCTGTTCCACAAGGGGCGCGAGTTGTACGGCCTGTGGCAGGTGCGCCAGGCGCATACCAAGATCCCGCGGCTGGTGGTGGTCGAGGGTTACATGGACGTGGTGTCGTTATTCCAGTTCGGCGTCACCCAGGCGGTGGCGACGCTGGGTACCGCCACCACGCCCGACCACGCCGAGCTGCTGTTCCGCAACGCCGCCGACGTGTACTTCTGCTTCGACGGTGATCGTGCCGGGCGTGGCGCCGCATGGAAGGCGGTCGAATCGATCCTGCCGCGCATGCGCGATGGCCGCCAGGCCTTCTTCCTGTTCCTGCCCGAGGGCGAGGATCCCGACACCATCGTGCGCAACGAGGGTGCATCCGGCTTCGAACTGCGCCTGCAATCGGCGACCACGCTGAGCGAGTTCTTCTTCGCCGAGCAGGGCAAG
>JBKJMY010000094.1:0-18437 GCA_046596115.1 Arenimonas sp. | reverse complement strand
GTCGGCTTGAGGATCGGCTCCAGCAAGGGATGCGGGTAACTCACTTCGGCCCTGCCATGCCGGCGGTTGATGAAGTCATCGACCATGCCGGCGCCCAGCGGGCCGGGACGGAATAGCGCAGCCAGTGCAATCAGGTCCTCGAAGCAGTCCGGCTCGAGCTTGCGGATGTAGTCTTTCATGCCGCGCGACTCGAACTGGAACACCGCGGTGGTCAGGCCCTTCGACAACAGCTTGTAGGTCGGCACGTCATCCAGTGGCAGCGCCAGGATATCCAGCAATGCGTCGCCCGCGATCGCGCGGCGTGCGTTGATCGCCTTCACTGCCCAGTCGATGATGGTGAGCGTGCGCAGGCCCAGGAAGTCGAACTTCACCAGGCCGATTGCCTCGACGTCGTCCTTGTCGAACTGGGTGACGATGCTGCGCGCGGTTTCGCCCTTGCCGACGTGCTCGGCGAACAGCGGCGAGAAATCGGTCAATGGCGTCGGCGCGATCACCACGCCACCGGCGTGCTTGCCGGCGTTGCGGGTGAGGTCCTCGAGTTTGCGCGCCAGGTCAATCAAGTCGCGGACGTCGTCTTCGTCGCGATAGCGGGCGATCAATTCGGCCGAGGCCAGGTTGGAATCCTTGCGCGCCGCAGGCGACTGGCCAAGGGCATCGTCCAGGCTCACGCCCAGGGTGAGCGGAATGAGCTTGGCGATTGAATCCACGAAGCCGTAGGGATAGCCGAGCACGCGGCCGGTATCGCGCACCACCGCCTTGGCCGCCATGGTGCCGTAGGTGATGATCTGGCTGACCTTGTCGCGGCCGTACTTGCGGGCGACGTAGTCGATCACCTCGTCGCGGCGATCCATGCAGAAGTCGATGTCGAAGTCGGGCATCGACACGCGTTCCGGATTCAGGAAGCGCTCGAACAGCAAGTCGTAGCGCAACGGATCCAGGTCGGTGATGCCAAGCGCCCAGGCCACCAGCGAGCCGGCGCCGGAACCGCGGCCGGGGCCGACCGGAATGTCGTTCGCCTTGGCCCAGTTGATGAAGTCCGCGACGATCAGGAAGTAGCCCGGGAAACCCATCGTCGCGATCACGCCAAGCTCGGTGTCCAGCCGCGACTGGTAGTCGGCGTCATTGAGTTCCAGCGCCAGGCCGTGCTTGGCCAGGCGCTTTTCCAGTCCCGCGCGCGCCTGCTCGCCAATCCAGGAGTTGAGCGTGTAGCCGTCCGGCACCGGGAAGTCGGGCAGGTAGTAGGTGCCGAGTTTGAGTTCGAAATTGCAGCGCTTGGCCAGTTCGACGGTGTTCTGCAACGCCTCGGGCAGGTCGGAAAACAACGCGGCCATTTCTTCAGGCGACTTGAGGTACTGCTCGGGCGAGTGGTCGCGCGGGCGTTTGGGATCGTCGAGGACGCGGCCGGTGGCGATACACACACGCGCCTCGTGCGCGTCGAAATCGCTGCGGTCCAGGAAGCGTACGTCGTTGCTGGCGACCAGCGGCAGGTCGTGCTCGAGCGCCAGCGTGACCGCAGCGGCGTTGAATGCCTCCTCGCCCTCGCGCTGGGTACGGGTGAGCTCCAGGTAGACGCGATCACCGAACGCCGCTTTCCACAGGGTCAGCAACGCGGACGCCTGTTCGCCACGCCCGCCGGCAACGGCCTGTCCGACCGGGCTGTCGCGTCCGGCAAGCAGGGCAAGGCCGGCGTTGTCTGCGCACAGCCAATCGTTGCGCACGGCGACAAAGTCGCCGCGATGGCCTTCCAGGAAGGCGCGCGACACCAGTCGCGACAGGCTCAGGAAACCATGGTGCCCCGTGCACAGCAGTGTGACGCGCGCCGGCGCCTGGCCATCCTCGGCAACCCACAGGTCGGCGCCGGCAATGGGCTTCAGCCCGGCGCCTTCGGCCGCCTTGAAGAATTTCACCAGCGCAAACAGGTTGCTGGTGTCGGTGACCGCGACCGCAGGCAAGCCCAACTCGGCACAACGCGTGACCAGCGGGCCGAGGCGAAGGGTGGAGTCGGTCAGCGAATACTCGCTGTGCAAGTGCAGGTGGACAAACGTGGGGGACATTGCCGAAAGGCCCGAAGCCGGAGTCCAGCTTAGGCTGCGGGCGGGGGTGGAACAAGGCTTGACATGTGCGGCCGGCGAGGCAGGTCGCCAGCGCGCGTCCTCGGGCCGACCTATTGGCGGTATTTGGGCGAGCCGCCGGTCCGCCGCCCGCATCACGGGCGGCTGGAAGCCATCGGGCGTGTCGCGGGCTCAGCAAACGCGCAGCGGCTGGCTCAATGGCTCCGGGCGCGCATAGCCGCGCTCGCGCACATGCTGGCGGTGCACGATCACGGCGGCTTCGGCCAGGCAGTCGGCCTCCCAGGCGATGCGCCGCTCCTGGGCGGTGCCGCGGATCGGGTCGCGGCTGCACCAGCGACGATAGTCCAGGCAATCGCTGATCTCGCCTTCCAATTCCGACCAGCCAAGTTCCACGACAATCAACGCGCGTGGAACATCGCATCCGGTGGCGTGTGCAGGACATGGGCCTGATCGTGTACGCGATGCAGTTGCTCCCACAGTGCGCCTTCCTCACCGCGGATGCGCAACCAGTCCGACTGGTTCACCGCGCGGCCCATGGCATCACCGACGTCATCGCGAAAGCGGCAGAAGTCGCGATAGTCATCCACGTCATCGGCAAGCATCGGCCATGCGAGTTCAAGCAGCAGGGTATCGTCGAGGTGGCCCAGGGCAAGCACGCGATCGGGAACGGGGTCGTCGTGGCGATCCACGTAATCGAGGATCGCGTCGATCCGCCGAATCTGCGCAGGATCCAGTGGCCATGCGGTATCACGGCGCATCTGTTCGAGTTCGGACAGCCGTCCGAGCCGCGAGCGCAGCAGGAAATCACGTTGCGATGGTGGCTGCGCCTGCAGCCAGCGGGCCATGCTGGCGATCGCGTCGGCATCAATGCGCGGCGCCTCCGGGTACAGGGAATGCACGAGCAGGTTGAAGGCCTCGATGCCGGGAATATCTAGCTGCACAGGACCGGCGGAATGCCTGCGCTGCAGGGCGCGCGCACCCTGCAGCGGCAGGGGCGAATTGGTGGGCGTCGGGGCAGGATGGCGCATGATCGCCTCGCTGCCGGCCAGGGTGGTCGCTGCGTCGGCTGGTCGGCTGGGTGCCGCCCGCAGCCGCATCCGGGAATGGGTGCAGCCCCAGATTTACGCCGACGCCGTGGGCGTGTCAAACCCGCCCTGCATCGCTTGCTGTCGCTCGCATGCAGGCAGGCGCAGGCGCACCGGTGCGAAGCTGCGGCGGTGTTCAGCGCAGGGGCCGAGGCGGTCCAGCGCAGCCAGGTGCGCCGGCGTGCCGTAGCCCTTGTGGCGGCCAAACCCGTAGCCGGGATAGCGTGCATCGAGCCCGGCCATGTGCCGGTCGCGACTCACTTTTGCCAGGATGGACGCCGCCATGATTGCCGGTTCGCGGGCGTCGCCGCCGATGATCGCGCGGGCGGCGCAGGGCAGGCCGGGTGGCACCCGATCGCCATCGACGAGCACGTGCTCCGCCGCCGGCGCCAGCGCCATCACGGCGCGACGCATGCCGGTCATCGTTGCCCACAGGATATTCAGCCGGTCGATTTCATCGCACTCCACGAACACCACCTGCCAGGCCAGGCAACGGCTGGTGATCAGCGGGTACAAGCGCTCGCGGTCGGCTTCGGACAGGGCCTTGGAATCGTTGAGTCCGACAATCGGCCGACGCGGATCCAGGATCACCGCCGCGCAGGCGACCGGGCCGGCGAGCGGCCCGCGGCCCGCCTCGTCGATGCCGGCAACGCGCGGCAGCCGGCGCGTCACCGACGCGACTCGACCAGGCCGAGGATCGCATCGGCGGCCGCCGCTGAACCACCCCCGCGCAGGCGCTCGTGGATCGCCAGGTAGCGCGGTTCCAGCGACGCGTGCGCGGTCGGGTCGCGCAGCATCGGTTCCAGCGCTGCGACCAGGTTGTCGGCGGTGCACTGGTCCTGCATCAGCTCGGTGACGATCGGTTCATTGGCGAGCACGTTGGGCAGGCTGTAGCGATTCACGCGCATCATTCCGAGAGCCATGACCAGATGATAGGTGAACGCGGAAATACGGTAGCCGACCACCATCGGCCGCTTCGCCAGCAGCGCTTCCAGGGCGGCAGTGCCCGAGGCGAGCAGCACGGCATCGGCCGCCACCATCACCTCGCCCGCGCGCCCGTCGATGATCGACACGCCGGCAAGGGGCCGTTGCGCAAGCTCGCGTTCGATCTGGATGCGGCAGTTGGCATTGGCGGCCGGGATGACCAGCTGCAAGCCGGGGTTGCGTGCCTGCAGGGCGCGCGCGGCATCCAGGAAGGCACGCAGCAGCCGGTCAAGTTCACCGCGCCGGCTGCCGGGCAACACGGCGAGCAGGCATGCCTGCGGATCCAGTCCGAGCGCGCTGCGCGCGGCGGCACGATCTGGATGCAATGCAAAGCGGTCTGCCAGCGGATGGCCGACGAATCGCGCGTCGATGCCATGTCGAGCATAGATCGCAGGTTCCATCGGGAACAGGCACAGGACCAGGTCGGCGCTACGGCCGATCTTCGCCGCACGGCCTTCGCGCCAGGCCCAGACCGAGGGGCTGACGTAATGCACGGTCGGAATGCCCGACAACTTGAGCGCACGCTCGAGGCCGAGGTTGAAGTCGGGCGCGTCGATGCCGACGAAGGCATCCGGCTTCCACGCCAATAGTCGTTCGCGTAATTCGCGCCGCAGGCGCAACAGCCGCGGCAGGTGGCGCAGCACTTCGGCCAGGCCCATGACGGCGAGTTGCTCGCTGTCGATCCAGGTCTGCACACCTGCAGCACGCATGCCGGGCCCGCCGACGCCTGCCAGTTCCACGCCTGGCACCCGACGCAACAGCTGCGTTGCCAGTCCGGCACCTAGGAGGTCGCCGGAAGCCTCGCCCGCGACCAGGGCGATGCGCATCGGCTAGCGCAACAGGCCGCGCTCGCTGCGCTCGATGAACTCGAGCATGGCGCGCACGTCGTCGGAATCGTGGGCACCGCCAGCCAGCTCGGCCTTGGCCTCGGCCAGCGGTTGGCCCGCGACATACAGGCTGCGGTAAGCGCGCTTGATGGCGCCGATGCGCACGGCATCGAAGCCGCGCCGCTTCAGTCCCTGGGCGTTGATGCCGCGCGGGCTGGCGTAGTCCGCTGCCACCAGCACGAACGGCGGCACGTCGGCATTGACCAGCGAACCCATGCCGATGAAGGCATGTGCGCCGATCCTGCAGAACTGGTGTACGCCCACGAAACCGCCCAGGATCGCCCAGTCGTCGACTTCACAATGTCCGGCGATGGTGGCGTTGTTGGCGAAGATCGTGTTCGAGCCGACGATGCAATCGTGGGCGATGTGCACGTAGGCCATGATCCAGTTGTCGTCGCCGATCCGGGTCACGCCGCTGCCGTCGCTGGTGCCGCGGCTGAAGGTGGTGAATTCGCGGATCGTGTTGCGATCGCCGATCACCAGCTCGCTGCGTTCGCCGGCGAACTTCTTGTCCTGCGGGTCGCTGCCGAGGGCGGCATGCGAATGGATGCGATTGTCACGACCGATCCGGGTCGGGCCCTGGATCGTGCAATGCGAACCGATCGTTGTGCCTTCGCCGATGTCGACGTCGGCGCCGACGATGGTAAAGGCTCCGATTGCCACGCGCGCCCCGATCCGCGCGCCGGGATCGACCTGCGCGCTGGGGTGGATCATGCGTTGCGCCCTTCCGCGCACAGGATGTCGGCGCAGGCCACCTGCTTGCCATCCACCCACGCCACGCATTCGTACATGGCCATGTTGCGGATCACCCGCCTGAGCTTGACTTCCAGGTCCAGCCGGTCACCCGGCACGACCATGCTCGAGAAACGCGCGTTGTCGATCTTCACCAGGTAGAACAATTTGTCCTGCTTGTCGGTGGCGGCATCCCCGAGCGAGAGCTGGGTCAGCAGGCCGCCGGCCTGGGCCAGCGCCTCAAGCACCAGCACACCGGGCATCACCGCGTGGCCGGGAAAATGGCCCTGGAAGAACGGCTCGTTGATGGTGACGTTCTTTACCGCCAGGATGCGCTTGTTGGGCTCCAGCTCCACCACGCGGTCCACCAGCAGGAACGGGTAGCGGTGCGGCAGCAGCGCCTGGATCCGGCTGACATCGACGGGCAATTGAAGGGGCGTGGGACTCATGTCATTCCTCGGCGGTGCTTTGGCCGAGGATTTTACGCGCCAGCCGGTCGAGTTGCTTGAAACGTGCCGCATTGCGGCGCCAGTCGCGGCTGCTCTGGAGAGGCGTGCCGGAGCTGTATTCGCCCGGCTCGGTGATGGAATGGGTCACCAGGCTGCGCGCCGTGACCATGACCCGATCGCAAATCTCCAGGTGCCCGACGAAGCCCACGCCGCCGCCGATCAGGCAATAGCGGCCGATACGCGTGGATCCGGCGACTGCCACGCAGCCTGCCATCGCGGTATGCGCGCCGATGCGGACGTTGTGGCCGACCTGGATCTGGTTGTCGAGCCGAACATCCTCCTCGAGCACGGTATCGTCCATCGCGCCACGATCGATGCTGGTGTTGGCGCCGATTTCGCAATCATCGCCCACCTGCACGCCGCCCAGTTGCGGAACCTTGATCCAGCGCCCGGCGTCCATCGCCAGGCCGAACCCGTCGGCGCCGAGTACCGCGCCGGGGTGGATGCGCACTCGCTTGCCCAGGCGCACCCTGGCGACCAGGCTGACCCGCGCGATCAGTTCGCAATCCTCGCCCACCTCGCAATCCTCGCCGATCGTGCAACCCGGTCCGATCCAGGCGCCCCGTGCGATGCGTGCCCGCGGGCCAATCCAGCTCAGCGGACCGATCGCGGCGCCGGGATCCACATGCGCAGCCGGATCGATGACAGCACTCGGATGGATGCCCGGTGCGTGGACCGTCGGCGGGTCGAACAACGCGGCCAGCTTGGCGAAGGCGGCATAGGGCTCATTGGACAACAGGCAGGGCACCGGACAGCCATCGGCATCGGCTTGGCGCAGGACTACCGCGCCAGCGCGGGTTCCCGCAAGGCGACGCCGGTACAGGGGATTGGCGAGAAAGGCCAACTGGCCCGGGCCGGCGCCGTCGAGTGTCCCCACACCGACGATCCGCACGGTCGGATCGCCGCGCAATTCGAGTCCGAAATGCGCGGCGAGATCGGCGAGGCTGCGTCCGGGGTCGGGCATGCTCCCGCCCCGTGCTTACTGCTGGTTGCCGAAGGTGAACTGCAGGCGTTCGATCTGGTCGCCGGCTTCCTTGCGGATCGGCAGCGCGTAGCTGATCGAGATCGGACCGACCGGCGACTGCCACTGCAGCGCCAGGCCCGTGGTGACACGGAACGAGCTCAGCGAGAAGTCGCCAGTGCGCGCAAACACGTTGCCGTAATCCACGAACGCCGAGAAGCGCGTCCCCGGTCCACTGAGCAGGCGCGGGAAATAGAACTCGAACGTGCCAGTCGTCTTGACCGGTCCACCCAGCGGCTGTACCCGCGAGAAGCCGCCGAAGTTGGTGGTTGGCCCGAGCGTATTGGCCGTGAACCCGCGCACGGAGCCGGGGCCGCCGGCATAGAAGTTCTTGTAGAACGGCAGGCCGCAGGAGCTCGCCGTCCCCGGAATGGCCACGCCGTTGAGGTTGTAGGTCGGGCACAGTGCGCTGGAGGTCGCGCCATAGGCATTGCCGTAGCCCAGGCTCACGCCCGCCTTCACGATCAGCCAGTCCGAGATCGGCCGGTAGTACTCGAAGTCGTAGCTGAAGCGGTAATACTCCAGATCACTGCCCGGCAACGAGATTTCCAGCTGCGCGCGGTTGAGCATGCCGCGGCTGGGGATCAGGTAATCATTGCGCGTGTCGACGGCGTAGCCGAAGCGCGCCGTCCAGGCATTGATCGTCCACTGCCGGATGAAGCTGGGCGTGGTGATGATCGGGTCCAGGGTGGCCGGATCCGGGTCGTCGTTGGTGGACGGCGTCGCCGGATTCAGGTCGTCGTCGCCGCTCGGGAATGTCTGGCCACCAGTGCGCGCGCGGTCGCCCAGCGTGTTGGCCAGGTAGTCGATGACGGACGGCGGCGTCGAGCCATCGTAGGTGGTGACCTGGTTGCGGTAGATGCCCAGCGCCGCGGTGACCGCGGTGTTTTCCGACAGCGGGATGCCGAACACCGCTTCGCCGGCGGCGTTGCCGGAGCCGTAGCGCGCCGTCGTCGTGGTGGAGCGGTTGTAGTCGCTGTAGCTCAGGTTGTAGCCGACGCTGACGCCATCGTCGGTGAAGTAGGGGTCGAGCCAGCTGAAGTTGATGCTTTTCGAATAACTGTTGTTCTGCAGGCCGATCGAGAACCGGTTGCCGGTGCCCAGGAAGTTGCTCTGCGACAACTGGATGCTGGTCACGATGCCGGCATTCTGCGAATAGCCGATGCCAAACACGAAGCTGCCGGCGTTGCGCTCCTTCACGGTGAAAACCACGTCCACCTGGTCCTTGTGGCCCGCCACTTCCGGTGTCTCGACTTCGACGCTCTCGAAGAAACCCAGGCGCTGCAGGCGGATCTTGGAGCGATCGATCATCGCCTGCGAGTACCAGGCGCCCTCGAACTGGCGCATTTCCCGGCGCAACACCTCGTCGCCGGTGGCGGCATTGCCCTTGAACTGGATCCGCCGCACGGTCACGCGCGCGCCCGGCTTGACCAGGAAGTTCAGTGCGACGGTGTGCTCGGTGCGGTTGAGCTCGGGAATCGGATCCACTTCGGCAAACGCATAGCCGATATTGCCCAGGACCGTGGAGATGGCATTGGTCGAGTACTCCACCAGGGCGCGCGAGAACACATCGCCCTTGTGGATGAGCACCATCTTCTCGACCTGCTCCTGCGGCAGCACCGTATCGCCCGAGACCTTGACCGAGGAAACCTTGTACTTCTCGCCTTCGCTGATGTTGGCGGTGACGTACATGTCACGCAGCGACGGGCTGATCGCGATCTGCGCGGACTCGAGGTTGAAGTCGACGTAGCCGCGGTCCAGGTAGTAGTTCGACAACTTCTCCAGGTCGCCGGACACTTTCTCGCGCGAGTACTGGTCATCGCGCTTGTACCAGCTCAGCCAGTTGCTGGTGGACGATTCCCAGCCGCGGCGGATGTCGGCGTCGCTGTACAGCGTGTTGCCGACGATGTTGATATCGCGGATGCGGGCGGCCTTGCCTTCGGCGATCTGGATCTTCACGTCGACGCGGTTGCGGTCGAGCGGGGTGATGGTCGGGGTGATGGTGACGCCGTACTTGCCGCGGTTGTTGTACTGGCGGGTCAGTTCCTGCGTCACCCGGTCCAGGTTGAGCGGGTTGTAGGTCTCGCCCTCGGACAGGCCGATGCTCTTGAGGCCCTTGAGCAACTCTTCGGTCTTCAGCTCCTTGTTGCCTTCGAGCTTGAGGGTGTTGATCGCCGGCCGCTCGACCACGGTCACCACCAGCACCTGGCCTTGGCGCTCGAACTTCACGTCGCTGAAGAAGCCGGTCTTGAACAGCGCGCGGATCGCCTCGGTGGTGCGGCTGCGGTCGAGCAGGTCGCCGCGCTCGACGGGAAGGTAGCTGAACACGGTGCCGGCCGAGATGCGCTGCAGGCCGTCGACCCGGATGTCGGAGACGGTGAACGGTTCGAACGCGGACTGCGCGAACGCCGCCCCGGACAAGGCAGCGGCGAGGGCGAGGCTCAGGATACGGCGGCGGGCGGTCGTACGCGTCATCATCAATCCAATCAGGTGGCGCACGGCGCCGAGGGGGTCAGGAAATCGTCCGGGCAATATCGTTGTAGAACGCAAGGCAAATCAGGCCAACGAGCAGCGCGAGGCCAGCGAATTGGCCGGCAACCAGCACGCGCTCACCGACCGGACGACCCGAAACCAGTTCGATAAGGTAATACAGCAGGTGCCCCCCATCCAAGACCGGAATGGGCAGCAGGTTCATGATGCACAGGGTCAGCGACAGTACCGCCATGAAGCGAAACATGCGGGAAACGCCTGCCTGCGCCTCCGATCGGGCAACCTGGGCGATGCCGATGACGCCGGAAAGATTCTTCGACGACGCCTTGCCCGAGACCAGTCGGCCGATGAATCCGAGCATCTCCCCGGCCTGTTTGCGCGTTTCCTGGCCGGAACGCAGCGCAGCCTCGACCGGTCCATAGCGCTGGATCTCCATCGCCGGTACGTCCGCTGCGACCCCCAGCTGCCAGGTCTTGCCGTTGGCCGAATCGACCTGGCGCGGACGGATTTCCACCGTCATCGGCTGGCCGCCGCGTTCGATGTCGATCCGGACCGGGGCCGTGGGCGCCGCCGCCACAGCAGCCTGGAGTGCGCCGCGAATGTTGCTGAAGCCCGGTGTGGGCGTGCCAGCGAGCCGGACGATCCGGTCGCCTGGCTGCAGGATGCCTTCCGCCGGACCCTGGACCGCACCCACGATCGGGTGGTCGGCCAGCAGCAGCGCGGCCATGCCCGCAGCGCCGAGCGGGTCGGTCTGGTCGAAACCTTCGGCCAGCCGATCAAAGCGCAGCACGTGCTCGGTGACCGAGCCATCCGCGCTGCGTACCGAGACCGATGCTGGCGCGCGATCGATTTCCGCGAGGGCCAGCGGCGTCAGGGCGTCGTCCCAGGTCGGCGTGCGCGATCCGGCGACGCTGACCAGGCGATCACCCTCGCGCAGTCCGGCCTCCTGGGCAATGCCGCTGGTGGGCCCCAGCAACGGCGGGTGGCCGGGCCAGCCGATCATGAAGGCCACCCAGAGCAATGCCAGGCACAGCAGCAGGTTTGCGGCCGGTCCGGCGACCACGATCAGCATCCGCTTCCATACCGGCTGGCGATCGAACGCCACGCCGAGTTCGGCCTCAGGCACCTCGAATTCCCGGGTGTCGAGGAACTTCACGTAGCCACCCAGGGGCACGGCGGCGATCTGGTAGCGGGTGCCATCGCGCCCGACTCGCGACCACAACGCGCGGCCGAAGCCGACCGAATAGGTCAATACCTGGACGCCACAGCGCCGCGCGACCCAGAAGTGGCCGAATTCGTGGAAGCTCACCAGCACGCCAAGCGTGACCAGGAACCAGAAAATCATCTGTACTGCGTCGCTCACGCCCGCTCCATCGTTGGCAGCAACTCGACCGCCCGCTGACGCGCGGCGGCGTCGCAAGCCCGTAGGACCGCCAGATCGTCGTCGGGTTCAACCGGCATGGCCGCCATTGTGGCCTTGATGAGGTCCGCAATGGCGAGGAAGGGCAGGCGACCGGCAAGAAAAGCGGCCACGGCCACCTCGTTGGCCGCATTGAGTACGGCTGGTGCGCTGCCCCCGATGCGCAGCGCGTCGTAGGCCAGCCCCAGGCAGGGGAAGGCGGCCAGGTCCGGCGCCTCGAAATCCAGGCGGGCCAGCGCGGCCAGGTCCAGCGGGGCGACGCCGGAGTCGATGCGGTCTGGCCAGGCCAGGCCGTAGGCGATGGCGGTGCGCATGTCCGGATTGCCCATCTGCGCCAGCACCGAGCCGTCGGCGTAGTCCACCAGCGAATGCACGATGCTCTGCGGATGGACCACCACCTCGATCCGATCGGGCGACAGGCCGAACAGGTGCGCGGCCTCGATCACTTCCAGGCCCTTGTTCATCAGGGTGGCGGAATCCACGGAGATTTTCCGGCCCATGACCCAGTTGGGGTGGGCGCAGGCCTGGTCGGGCGAGATGTCCGCGAGGCTGGCGCGATCCCGGCCGCGGAAGGGGCCGCCGGAGGCGGTCAGCAGCAGGCGGCGGACGCCGCCGCGGCCACCGTCGGCGGGCAGGCACTGGAAGATGGCGTTGTGCTCGCTGTCGATCGGCAGCAAGCTGCCGCCGCCCTCGGCGACTGCGCGCATCAGCAGCGAACCGGCCATCACCACCGATTCCTTGTTGGCCAGCAACAGGCGTTTTCCCGCCCGCGCCGCCGACAGGGTGGATGACACGCCCACGGCCCCGACGATCGCGGCCAGCACTGTGTCCGAACCGGGATCGGCGGCAACTTCGTCCAGTGCGGCGTTGCCGGCGCGCGCTTGGGTCGCCAGTCCGCGCGCGCGCAAGCCCTGGCGCAAATCGCCTTCGCGCGACAGGTCGGCGATCACCGCAACCCGCGGCCGGAAGCGCTCGCACAGGTCGAGCAGTGCGTCCACGTTGTGGTTCGCGCTCAATGCATCAATGACGAAGCGCTCGGGATGCCGGGCCACCACGTCCAGGGTCGAGCCACCGATGGAGCCGGTCGCACCGAGCAGGGCGATTCGGCGTGCTTGGTTCAAAGCCCGAACCAGCCCTTGGCCACCACGAACACGGGCAGCGCCGCGAGCAGGCTGTCGATGCGATCAAGCGCGCCGCCATGCCCGGGAATCAGGTGGCTTGAGTCCTTGGCGCCCGCGTGTCGTTTCATCAGGCTCTCGAACAGGTCTCCGACCACCGAGAACAGCATCGTGATTGCGCTGACCGCGAGCAAGCTTGGCAACGCATTCCATTCCAGGTGCAGCACAGGCGTCGCCGCCACCGCCAGCAGCAGGCTGGCCACCAGGCCGCCGTACAGGCCTTCCCAGCTCTTGCCGGGGCTGATGCGTGGCGCAAGCTTGCGCTTGCCCCAGCGCGAGCCGGTGAAATACGCGCCGGAGTCGGCAACCCACACCAGCACCAGCGCGAACAAGGTCCATAGCGGGCCGTCGGCTCCGTCGGCGTGGGTGACGCACAGCGCAGCCCATGCCGGAATCACGCAGATGCTGCCGACCGCAAGCTTGAGCGCGCGCGCCCAGGTGGTATCGCGGGACGCAAATTGGAAGCGCGCCAGCCAGGCCAGCGCAACCAGCCACCACGCCGCGCCCAGCACGCTGACCAACTTGAGCGTGAACAGGCCGCGGCCCGCGCCCCAGGTCAGTGCGGCAATCACCAGCGCGTTGCCCAGCAGGTAGGCGGCACGCGGCAGGCGATCGCGCAGGCCCGCCAGCAGGGTCCATTCCCACAGGCCGAGCATCAGCACGCCGGCTACCAGCGCGGCGAGATACCGGGTCGGCAGCAACAGCACGGCGGCGATCGCAACGGGAGCCATGATGGCGGCGGCAACCACCCGGGTGCGTCGGCTCATCGTAGGGCGTCCTCGGTCAGTTGCGCGGAAGTCAGGCCGAAGCGGCGTTCGCGGCTAGCAAAGTCATCGATGGCCCGGCGCAGCGTCGCCTGGTCCAGGTCGGGCCACAGGGTATCGGTGAACCACAGTTCGGTATAGGCCAACTGCCAGAGCAGGAAATTGCTGATGCGCAGGTCGCCCCCGGTACGGATGAACAGGTCCGGCTCCGGTTGTCCGGCCAGCGACAGCCGCGAGGCCAGCGCGAGCTCGTCGATCGCCTCCGGATCGATCCGGCCCTGCGCTGCATCGCGGGCGAGTTGCCGGGCGGCCTGGGTGATGTCCCAGCGGCCGCCATAGCCGGCGGCGATGTTCACGTGGATGGTGCTGTTGCCGGCGGTGAGCGTCTCGGCTGCCTGCATGCGCTGCCGGATCGGTTCGGGGAACTCGCCGCGATCGCCGATGAACCCGATCCGCGCACCGCGCCGATGCAGTTCATCCACTTCGTTGTCGAGCATGCGAAGGAACAGTTTCATCAGCGCGCCGACTTCATCCGGCGGGCGGTTCCAGTTCTCGCTGGAAAAGGCGAACAAGGTCAGGCACTCGATCCCCTCGACCAGGCAAAACTCGAGGCAGGCCTGGACCGCGCGCGCGCCGGCACGGTGACCGATCACTCGCGGGCGGTGGCGACGTTCGGCCCAGCGCCCGTTGCCATCCATGATGATGGCCAGGTGCCTGGGCTTTTGGGCGGGTGACGACATGGCGGCGATCCGCTCAGACCGCCATCAATTCCTGTTCCTTGGCCTTGACGGCTTCATCGACCTCTTTGGTGTAGCGATCAGTGAGCTTCTGGATCTCGTCATCGGCGCGATGCGCTTCGTCCTCGGTGAGCTGCTTGTCCTTGAGCAATTCCTTGATCTGCTGGATGCTGTCGCGGCGCACGCCGCGCACCGAAATCTTGGCGCCTTCGCCTTCGTGGTGGACATGCTTGGACAGATCCTTGCGGCGCTCCTCGGTCAGCGGTGGCAGGTTGATGCGGATCACCTGGCCGGCCGTGTTCGGGGTCAGGCCGAGGTCGGACGCCATGATCGCCTTCTCGACCGCCTGCACCATCTGCTTTTCCCACGGCGTGATGGTCAGCGAGCGCGCATCGGACACGACCACGGTCGCCACCTGGGACAGGGGCATGTCGGAGCCGTAGTAGTTGACCTTGAGGTGATCAACGATCGCCGTGGTCGCGCGGCCGGTCCGCAGCATGGTCAGTTCGTGCCGGAACGCCTCGACAACCTTGGTCATCTTGGCCTGGGCTTCTTTATTGATGTCGTTCAGCATGTCTGCTCCGCGGGTCGGCGTGACCGGATAATCCCCGATTATAGTCGGCGCGGTCGCCTGCCGTACGGGCCGGCCGAGGCCAGCCAGGGGCCAAGTCGTGCACGTCGCTCAGCCGTCGGCGCTGACCAGCGTGCCCAATGGCTCGCCGCGCAGGATCCGCATCAGCGCACCGGGTTGCATCATGTCGTAGATGCGCAGCGGGATCCGATTGTCCCGGCACAGCGCAAACGCGGCCGTGTCCATCACCTGCAGGTTGCGCTGGATGACATCGTTATAGTTGAGGTGGTCGAAACGCTTGGCGCCGGGATTCTTCTTCGGGTCCGAGTCGTAGATGCCGTCCACCTTGGTCGCCTTGAGCAGCAGTTCGGCGCCGATTTCCGTGGCGCGCAGCGCGGCGGCGGAATCGGTGGTGAAGAACGGGTTGCCGGTGCCGGCGGCGAAAATCGCGATGCGGCCTTTCTCGAGGTGGCGCACGGCGCGCCGGCGGATGTAGTCCTCGCAAACCTCATTGATCTTGATCGCGCTCATGACCCGGGCGTAGGTGCCCATCTTTTCGAGTGCGTCCTGCATCGCCAGCGAATTGATCACCGTCGCCAGCATACCCATGTGGTCGCCGGTCACCCTGTCCATGCCGGCAGCAGCCAGGCCGGCACCGCGGAAGATGTTGCCGCCGCCGATCACCAGGCCGATCTGCGCGCCGGCTTTCTGCGCTTCGATGATTTCGCGGGCGAGGCCGCGGATGACTTCCGGGTCGATGCCGTAGTCCTCCTTGCCCATCAGTGCTTCGCCGGAAAGCTTGAGCAGGACGCGGCGATAGGTCAGCGGACTGTCTGTCATGGCGGCTCCGGCGTGGGCAAACAGCGAAAGTCTAGCCGATCCGGCGCCGGCATCGCGTTTGCAGTGCGAATGTGCTCCGCCGGCGGCTGCCTAGCGGCCCGGGACGTGCAGCAGTCGGGTGTGCTTCTTGAGCGTCCGCAGCACCAGGTGGGTGCCGATCGCCAGTACCAGCAAAACCAGCCAATAGGTGTACAGGGTGAAATGACCTGTCACCCGGTAGTTGCCGGCGACCTCGAGGATGAACATCGCGAAAATGGTGCCCGAGAACGCCGGATATTCACGCTTGAGGACGTTGCGCAGCGAAAACGGCCGATCCGCCGGCTGGTAGCGCCGCGGATTGGGGAAGAATGCCGGCGTGCGCTGCGCCCAGTCCTCGAATTCGGCGCCGAAACGCGCGGCGAGGAAGGCCTCCTCCGCGACCATGATCCGCTCGTAGTAGAGCCAGAAGATGGCCGAGCAGGCCAGCACCACCAGCCAGGCATGCGGGAACATCGCCACGCCCAGCCAGATGAAGTAATTGCCCAGGTACAGCGGGTGCCGGACCATCGAATAAATGCCGCGGGTATTGAGCGACTCCGCGCGCTGCTCGCGGGCGTTCCGGCCCGAGGTGGCCGCAGGCGTGTAGCCGACGGTGAAGGCGCGAATCAGCAGGCCGATGCCGCTGACGGCCAGGCAGAAGGATTCCCAGAGCTCGTCGTTGAATTCGCTTCCGCCCATCGGCTGGAACTGGGCGAGCGAGCCGAGCACCACGGCCACGAAGACCAATGGCAGGTACCCGCGCCAGCGGAACAGCCAGTTGCCCGACTCCCGGATCTGATCGATGTAGGCCAAGGTGCCGCCTCGCTGAAACAGCCGCCAGACTACAGCAGGAAGCCGGCGACCACGCGGCGGCCCTCGTTGGCCAGCAGGTTGAACGTGCGCGCGGCCGCGGCGTTGTCCATCACCTCGATGCCGATGCCGCGGGTCAGGCAGGCGGCCATCACCTCGGGGGCCGGAAACTGAAGCCGCGCGCCGCTGCCGAGCAACAGCACGGCCGGGGCGAGCGCGAGCAGGGGTTCCAGGTCGGCGGGCACCAGCGATGCTGCCGAACGTGGCGCCCAGCCGGGCACCAGCGCATCCGGCGTCAGGAAAAAACTTTCGCGCAGCTCACGGCTTTCACGCAGTTCCTGGTCGCTGACCCGGGCCAGGGTCCCATCCGCGCTGCGCAGCTGGTAGCGGACATCGAAGCTGTCCTGGCTCAATTGCATGGATCAGGCCCGGGGAAGGATCACCAGGGGCTTGTCCTCACTGCGGCGATACAGCACCGCGGTGTGCCCGATGCGGCCGACCAGGCTGGCCTCGGTGCCTTCGGCGATTTCTGCGATCCAGGCATCGCGGGTGTCGCGATCATCGGCAGCAACCTTGATCTTGACCAGCTCGTGCTGCTCCAACGCCAAGCCGAGTTCGGCAAGCAGCGACGGCGTCACGCCCTTGGCGCCGACCTGGACGATCGGGCGCAAGTCGTGCGCGAGGCCACGAAGGTAGCGCTTCTGCGCATTGGAAAGCAGGGTCGACATGACCATCGGGCCGGGAGGTTGCGGGGGCGGAAGGGTATCATGGCGCAATCTTCCGCCACTTGGCGCCACCCATGGCTACCCGCAGCAAGAGCAGCCAGCGCTGGCTCAAGGAGCACTTCGCCGACCCGTTCGTGAAGAAGGCCCAGGCCGACGGAATGCGCTCGCGTGCGGCCTACAAGCTCGAGGAATTGGTCGAGCGCGGCAAGCTGCTCAAGCCGGGCATGGTAGTGGTCGACCTGGGCGCGGCACCGGGTGGCTGGTCACAGGTGCTGCGCGCAGCCCTTCGCGACCGGCAGGGCAACGATGACGGCCGGGTGCTGGCCATGGACATCCTGGACATGCCTTCGATTGCCGGCGTCGAATTCATTCACGGCGATTTCAGAGAGGCTGAGGCACTGTCGAGACTGGAGGCCCTGCTGGGTGCCACGCCGGTGGACCTTGTGCTTTCCGACATGGCCCCCAATATGTCCGGTGTGGACACTGTGGACCAGGCAAGGGCCATGTATCTGTCGGAACTTGCCAGGGATTTTGCCGAGGCGCATCTGCGCCACAACGGCAACTTCCTGATCAAATTGTTCCAGGGCGAGGGCTTCGACAGCTTCGTTTCGGACCTGCGGCGGCGTTACACGAAGCTGGTGGTGCGCAAGCCTGCCGCCTCGCGCAAGCGCTCCAATGAAGTGTATGCGCTTGCGACCGGCAAGCGGCAGTAAGCGGTCGATGAGTAGGCGGTCGATAAGTGAGGGGTCGAATCATGGCCCGGCGGCATACGCCCGCGCGATTGCGCGGTTGTTCGAAGTTCTGATGGGAACCGTGGATGAATGACCTCGTAAAGAACCTGTTGGTGACGCTCGCGGTGGCACTGGTCCTGATGACCGTGTTCCAGACCTTCTCGCGCCCGCAGGCCGGCAATCCGCAGGAAATTGCCTACTCCACCTTCGTATCCGATGTTGATGCCGACAAGGTACGCAAGGTCGAGTTCTCCGACGAGTCCGAACGCCAGGGCACGACCGTGCTCGAATTCGAGCGCGCGGACGGCAGCAAGGGCGTGACCTTCGGCCCCTATGACAAAGATCTGGTCAACGACCTGGTCCACCACAACGTCGAGATTGCGCAGGCCAAGCCGGACAACCGGCCATCGCTGTGGGCGATCATCGCCACCTTCCTGCCGTACGTGCTGTTCATCGCCATCTTTATCTACTTCATCCGCCAGATGCAGCAGGGCGGCAGCCGTGGTGCGATGACATTCGGCAAGTCGCGCGCCAAGATGCAGGGCGAGAACGAAGTGAAGGTCACCTTCGCCGATGTCGCCGGTTGCGACGAGGCCAAGGAAGAAGTGGCCGAGCTGGTCGAATTCCTGCGCGATCCGGGCAAGTTCCAGAAGCTGGGCGGGCGCATCCCGCGCGGCGTGCTGATGGTCGGCTCGCCGGGCACGGGCAAGACCCTGCTGGCGCGCGCCATTGCCGGCGAGGCCAAGGTACCGTTCTTCTCGATCTCCGGTTCCGACTTCGTCGAGATGTTCGTCGGCGTTGGCGCCAGCCGCGTGCGCGACATGTTCGAACAGGGCAAGAAGCACGCGCCCTGCATCATCTTC
>JBKJMY010000267.1:0-2617 GCA_046596115.1 Arenimonas sp. | reverse complement strand
CCGGCCGCTGTCCGAGGTCGGCGGCAAGGGCCTGTTCCTGAAGGAGCTGGAGGTCGCGATGCTCGAGGGCGACGCGGATGCCGCGGTGCATTCGCTCAAAGACGTGCCCATGAATCTCGACGGGCCCTTCGTGCTGGCGTCGATGCTCGAACGCGCCGACGCCTTCGATGCCTTCATCTCCACGAAATTCACCGACATAGACGTGCTGCCGCGCGGTGCCCGCGTCGGCACCTCGTCCCTGCGTCGCCAGGCGCAGCTGCGCGCGCGGCGCAAGGACCTGGTGCTGGTGGACCTGCGCGGCAACGTCAACACGCGCTTGGCGAAGATGGAAGCCGGCGAGTACGACGCCATCATCCTTGCTTGCGCAGGCCTGGAGCGCCTGGGTCTGTCCCGGTACATCCGCCATCGGCTGGATGCACCGGGCTGGCTGCCGGCACCGGCGCAGGGCGCGATCACCGTCGAGTGCCGCGACGACGACGCACGCACGCAGGAGCTACTTGGTGTACTCGATCACAAGGCGACGCGCACCTGTGTCGAGGCCGAGCGCGCGATGAACCGCCATCTGCACGGCAGTTGCATGGTGCCGGTTGGCGCCTACGCCATCCTTGACGGGCGCATCCTCTCGCTCGAGGGCCTGGTCGGCGACGCCGAGACCGGCGAGTGCGTGCGTGCGAGCGAAGTCGGCCAGTCACGCGATCCCGAAGGCCTGGGCCGCCTGGTCGCCACGGAATTGATGCTCAAGGGCGCCGGTCGCCTGCTCGGCCTGCCCGACCACGACTGACCCGCTTTTGCGGCTTGCAGGCAGGGCATTTCCCGACGCCAGATTCAATGAATCCGCGTCAATTCCTGGTTGGCACCGGGAGTAGAATCGGTTCGTCCCGTGAAGGAGTTGGTACATGGCCACCAGCGACCTTAGCCAACAGGTGCATCAACTCGCCGACCAACTTCCGGCCGATGCGACCTGGGACGATGTGATCGAGCAGGCGCGCTTTCGCAAGGCTGTGCAGGATGGCGTCGCTGCAGCGGACCGCGGTGAGTTCGCGACCGACGAGGCGGTCCGGCGCGCATTCAAGAAGTGGGGCGCAAGTGTCTAGTATCCGCTGGTCGAGGCAGTCGCTGATCGACTTCGACCAGGCACAGGAATACATCGCAAGGGAAAACCCATTTGCCGCGCAGGCGATGGCTGAGCGGATTGTCCAGGCGTCCCGTCGTCTGTCTGACTCGCCGGAGATTGGCGCGCCTGGCCTCGAGCCCGGGACTCGGCACTGGATCGTGGGCCGGACTCCCTGCATGCTCGTCTATCGCACCCGGGATGATTCGATCGAAATCCTTCGCGTGTGGCACGGCCGCAGGAACTGGAGTGCTGGCGCCGAGGATTTTTCCTTTCGGCTCAGTAATACAGGGTGACCAGGTGCTTGGCTTCGGCGAAGAACAGCCAGCGCTCGACCGCGGTGCCTGCAAGCGCACTGAGCGCCGCCCCGACCAGCCACGGTGTCGCATCGGCATGCGCGAATAGCCAGACGGGCAAGGCCAGCAGCGCAGGTACCAGGGCAAACAGCAACACCGCGATCGTGCGCAGCCGCGCGGCGTGCTTGCGCGCCAGCACGTAGCCCATTTCCTTGAGCAGGTAGTTGGCCTCGGTGTGCGGCCGCTCGAACACCCGCACAGTGCGGCCCTCGGGCAGGCCGAGCGCGGCATTGCGCGTGAGTGTCGGCGGCGCATCGACCAGGCGCCAGGCCATTGTCTTCAACCGCCACGCAACCACCGCGCCAATCATCGTCGCGAAGCCGACCATGTTGCCGATCGGCATGCCCGCCAGCCCGAGCACCGCGACCAGTACCAGGCCGCCGGTAAACAGCGCGAACAGCAAGTACACGGGCACCACCAATGGATGTCGCCAGGCGGGAATCGGTGGCAGCGAGGCGTAGATCATCGCCGTGCACACCACGCAGCCCAGCGACAACGCGAGCAACACGGCGCCGGCGATGCGCATGCCCGTCGAGGCAATGATCACATCGAAGGTGCCGGGCGCCGCGGCCGGCGCCAGCCACAGCATCCAGGCCAGCCACAGCATCGGCGCGAAGCTGGCGACGGCGACGATCCCCTCGCGTGACAACCAGGACGTGCGCCATTGGCTGAATGCACGCCAGGCCCGCTGCGGCTGGCCCAGGTGGCCAAGCGAGGCGAACAATCCGGCACTCGCGAGCAGCGCCCCAATGCCGAGCGCGACGAGTGACGCCGTGCGCGACGGCAGCGTCCCGGTCATCGCCAGGAATCCAAACCAGGCCCACAGTCCGAAACCCGCTCCGGACGCGGTGGTGAAGAAGATGACGGAGAAGGCGGGATGCATCAGCGGCTCAAGGTGCGGTCGAGCCAGCGCAGCAGGGGATTGAGTTGCGCCGGATCCAGTGCCGGATCAAGTGCCGAATCCAGCGTTGCATCATGTGCGCGCATCGCAGTCGGCATCGCAGTCGGCATCGGATCGGCCGGCACGTCGCCCTCCGCCGCGCGGCGCGCGCGTTGCGGCAGGTACTTGTTCACCGGCGCATAGCCCAGCGACGGCATCAGGTCGACACCACCGCGCTCGGCCACCAGCAGCGACACCGCCGACGTCGGA
>JBKJMY010000131.1:0-13295 GCA_046596115.1 Arenimonas sp. | reverse complement strand
ATCACGCTGGCATCGAGACCGACAGCCGCCTGCTGACGTTGGACAACGTGCCGCGTGCGCTCGTTAACTTCGACACGCGTGGCTTCATCAAGTTGGTCACCGAAGCTGGCTCGGGCAGGCTCATTGGCGTGCAGGCAGTGGCGCCGGAAGCCGGCGAACTCATCCAGACGGCGGCATTGGCGATCCATGCGCGAATGACCGTGCGGGAACTGGCCGACCAGTTGTTCCCGTACCTGACGATGGCCGAGGGACTCAAGCTCGCTGCGCAGACCTACTTCAAGGACGTGAAGCAGCTTTCGTGCTGCGCGGGATGATCGCCAGGGGCAGCGTCAGACCCACATTGTCAGACCCACATTGCCACTCGACGGCCGTAGCGCGTAGCAGTCAGCGGCTGCGCGCATGAGTGCCCAATGATCGGTGGGCTTCATCGGCCGATTCAGTTTGCCGTCCGAACCAGTCCCGCTCCGGCCGGGAAGCGCGGCTCGCGTCTTCGATGCAGGGGATTTGACATCCGCGCCGCATGGCCGTAAACCTGAATGCATGTCCACCCGCAACACCACGACCACGACCATTACCACGACTACCACCAGGTGGCCGGTGCGGTCGGGAGTGTCGGACTAGTCGTCCACCACCCGCCCCGCATCCGGCTCGGATGCGGGGGGCTCCCCCCATCCGGTTCGCTGCGGGGCTCCAAGCCGGAGCCCGCAATGCCTGCTGTTTCGAGTCCCGTTCCGCCTGCCAGCGACGCCCGCGGCCACCTGCACAAGTTCGGTGGCAGCAGCGTGGCGAGCGCGAGCCACATCCGCCACGTCGCGGCCCTGATGCAGGCCGATGCAGACGCACCGCGGCTGGTGGTGGTGTCGGCAATGCAGGGCGTGACCGATGCACTGACCGCGCTGGCCGAAGCGGCACACGCCGGCGCCAACTGGCAGGCCGGATGGGCGGCGCTGCAATCGCGACACCTCGAAGCGGCGGCGACGCTGGACGGTGGCGTGGCGGGCGCGATGCAGTCGGCAATCGCTCCGGCTTTCGCAGACTTGCATCGATTGCTCGCCACTATTGCCCCCGACTCAGGCTTGAGGCGGCCCTCCGCGCCCACGCGCATGGCCGAAGTCCAGGGCCTGGGCGAACTGTGGTCATCAGCTTTCCTGCATGCAGCCCTGGGCGGCGAAGCCGCTGGCTGGGGCCTGCTCGACGCTCGCAAGGTGCTGGTCGTGCATCCGGGCGAACTGGGCGTGGCGGTGGACTGGGCGCGAAGCAGCGCACTGCTGGCCGACTGGCGCAATGCATATCCACAGCGCGACCTGGTGATCACCGGCTTTATCGCCCGCGACAGCAACGGCGAGATCACCACGCTCGGACGCAACGGCAGCGACTACTCCGCCTCGATTTTCGCGGTGCTCGCCGATGTCGTCGCGCTGACCATCTGGACCGATGTCGATGGCGTGCTGAGCGCCGATCCGCGCCTGGTGCCCGAGGCCAATTGCCTGGAGGAACTGTCCTACGCCGAAGCCTGCGAACTGGCTTACTTCGGCGCCAAGGTACTGCATCCGCAAACGATGGCGCCGGCGATGCATGCCGGTCTGCCGATCCGCATCCGCAATACGCTGCGGCCCGAAGCGCCGGGTACATTGATTGCACAGTCCGCCGCGCCGGCGCGTTCGCCGGTGAAAGGCCTGAGCCTGGCCGACGGACTGGTGCTGCTTGAACTCAGCGGCGCCGGCATGATCGGCGTGCCCGGCACCGCCGAGCGGTTGTTCGCGGCACTGCATGGCGCCGCCGTGTCGGTGCGGATGATCTCGCAGGGATCCAGCGAGCACTCTATCTGCTGCGTGCTGCCGGCCGCTGATGGCGAGCGCGCGCGCCACGTGGTCGAGGCGGCGTTCGCGGAAGCGATCGCCGACGGCCAGATCGAGGGCGTGGCAATCACGCCCGACATCGCGGTGCTGGCCGCCGTTGGTGATGGCATGGTCGGTGCGACCGGCGTGGCCGCGCGGCTGTTCAGCGGCCTGGCGCGGGCGCGGGTGAACATCCGCGCCATCGCCCAGGGCGCGAGCGAGCGCAATATTTCGGTGGCGGTGGCGGCCGCGGATGCGCCGCGCGGCTTGCGTGCAGCGCACAGCGCGTTCTGGCTGTCGCCCGCGACCCTATCGGTCGGCATCATCGGCCCGGGCAATGTCGGGCGCGCGCTCTTGGCCCAATTGGCAGAATCCATGCCGCGCTTCGCCCGCGACCCACGCGTGGAGCGTCGCCTGGACCTGCGGCTGCGCGCGATTGCCGACAGCAAGCGCATGCACCTGGCACCGTCGCGGATCGATCCTGCCAACGCCATCGTGCATCTCCCGCAAGGTGAACCGGCAGACCTGATGCGGCTGGCCGCGCACCTGCAGACCGATGACCTGCCGCATGCACTGATCGTCGACTGCAGCGGCAGCGATGCAGTGGCCGCGCACTATGCCGCGTGGCTGGAAGCAGGCATCCACGTGGTCACCCCGAACAAGCATGCCGGCAGCGGCCCGCTCGCGCGATATCGCGCCATTCGCGAAGCCAGCCGCCACGGTGGCCATTTTCGCTACGAAGCCAGCGTCGGCGCCGGCCTGCCGGTAATCCAGACCCTGCGCAGCCAACTCGACACGGGCGATGCGCTGACCGATATTGATGGCGTGCTCTCGGGCACCCTGGCCTGGCTGTTCAACAAGTTCGACGGCAGCGTGCCGTTTTCGCAGCTGGTTGCGGAGGCGCGCGCGCTCGGCTACACCGAACCGGATCCGCGCGACGATCTGTCGGGTACCGATGTCGCGCGCAAGCTGGTGATCCTGGCGCGCGAGGCGGGACGCGATTTGTCACTGGAGGACGTGGAGGTCGAAAGTCTGGTGCCCGCGCACCTGCGTAACGTCTCGCGTGATGAATTCCTCGCCCGGCTGGAAGAACTCGACGCGCCGATGCAGGCGCGCCTCGATGCTGCGCAGGCGCAGGGCGGCGTCCTTCGCTACCTGGCCCGGCTCGACCGCGACGGCCGCGCCAGCGTCGGCCTGGTCTCGCCACCACCCGGCCACGCCAGCCTCACCAGCCGCCTGACCGACAACCTGATCCAGTTCCGTACCCGCCGCTACGCCGACAATCCATTGCTGGTGCAGGGGCCGGGTGCAGGGCCCGACGTCACCGCCGCGGGCGTGTTCGGCGATATCCTGTCCATTGCGCAGGCGCTTGGAGCCCGACCGTGACACGAACCATCCGCGCGTTTGCACCGGCCAGCGTGGGCAATATCGGGGTTGGCTTCGATCTTCTCGGGCACTCGATTGACGGTCCGCGCGATGTCGCCAGCGTCCAGCGGATCGACGCGCCCGAGGTCCGGATCAGCGCAATCCGCGGCAGCATCGCCGGCGTGGAAAAGATCCCGCTGCAGGCCGCAGCAAACACCGCCGGCCGCGCCTTGCAGTCCCTGCGCGAGGGCATTGGCCTGGCGGGCGGGTTTTCGCTTGAGCTCGACAAGGGCATCCCGCTGGGATCCGGACTGGGAGGTTCGGCGGCATCGGCGGTGGCTGCGCTGGTTGCGGCCAATGCGCTGCTGGACGCGCCGCTCTCGCGCGATGCGCTATATCCGTTCGCGCTGGATGGCGAAGCCGTCGCCAGCGGCAGCCGGCACGGCGACAACATCGCGCCGATGCTGATCGGCGGCATCGCGCTGTCAACCAGCAGCCGGATGATTTCGCTGCGGGCGCCCACCTGGTTGCACTGCGTGGTGGTGCATCCCGACCAGATGCTGGAAACACGCCGCGCGCGCGCCGTGCTCGGTGAGCCTTACCCGCTGGCGTGTGTGGTGGAGCACAGCAGCCACCTGGCGCTGTTCCTGACCGGGCTGCAGCGCGGTGATGCGGAGCTGATCCGCGCCGGCCTGCGCGATGTGCTGGTGGAGCCCAGGCGCGCTGCGCTCATTCCCGGATTCACTGCCGTACAAACTGCGGCACTCGACCACGACGCGCTCGGCGCAAGCATCTCCGGGGCTGGACCGAGCGTGTTTGCCTGGTTCGTCTCGGCGGATGCGGCACGCGCCGCAGCACCGTCGATGCAGCAGGCGTTCGCCGATGCCGGCTTTGCTTCGCGCGCCTACGTGTCACCGGTCGCAGGTCCGCGCGCAGAGCTGCTGCCATGAGATTCGTCAGTACGCGCGGGACCTCGCCACCGGTGTCGGTCGATGCGGCGCTGCTTACCGGCCTTGCTCCGGACGGCGGCCTGTACATTCCCGAAGCCATTCCCGCGATCCGCTCCGCATTCAACCCCAGGCAATCGCTGGCCACTACGGCGGCGCAATGGCTGGCGCCCTACTTCGCCGATTCGAGTTTGCGCGCCGATTTGGCCGATGTCTGCGCAGCGGCGTTTGCCTTTGAGGCGCCGCTGCGACCCCTGCGCGGGGAGGGTGACTACCTGCTGGAGCTGTTCCACGGCCCGACCGCAGCGTTCAAGGACTACGCGGCCCGTTTCCTGGCCGAATCGCTGTCGCGACTGCGCACCACCGACACGCCGACGCGCATCATCCTGGTGGCGACCTCGGGCGACACCGGCGCCGCGGTGGCGGCCGCCTTCCATCGCCGACCCGGATTCCGGGTGGTGATCCTGTATCCGCACGGCCGTGTATCACCGCGCCAGGCGCAGGGGTTGGAGTGCTGGGGCGACAATGTGCGTGCGTTCCGTGTCGATGGTGATTTCGATGATTGCCAGCGGCTGGTGAAGCAGGCGCTGGCCGATGCGCCGCTGCGCGATGCACTGGCACTGGGCTCGGCCAACAGCATCAGCCTGGGCCGCCTGTTGCCGCAGCTCACCTTCCACGCGCATGCCGCGCTGGCGCACGACGCCGCACGCGGCACGCCGCTGAACCTGGTCATCCCGACTGGAAACCTGGGCAATGCCTGCGCCGCCTACCTTGCACGGCGGATGGGTGCACCGATCGGCGAGATCGTGCTGGCGACCAATGCCAACGATACCCTGCCGCGCTATTTCGCCGGCGACGACTACACGCCACAACCCGGCCGCGCCACTTTGGCGAATGCGATGGATGTCGGCGCGCCCAGCAACTTCGAACGGCTGCGGGCGTGGTACGCGGACGATGCGCAGCTGCGCGCGGCGTTTCGCGCAGAGGCGGTGGATGACGCGGCGATCCGCACAACCATCGCGGCCGCTCCGGTGCGCCACGGCGTGGTTCCCTGCCCACACACGGCGACGGGTTTGTTCCTGCTCGAGCGCCTGCGCGCCGCGGGCGACCATGGCGATTTGGCGGTGGCCGCGACCGCACATCCGGCGAAATTCGAGCAGATCGTGGAACCGCTGGTCGGTCATGCCGTGGACTTGCCATCCGCGCTTGCAGCGACGCTTGCACGGCCCGCCAATGGCGAGCACCTGGCCAATGACTACTCGGCGCTAGTTGCGCAATTGCAGCGCGGCTGACCCGGGTAGTCGCAATTTAGCTACCTGTCACAACGCGTTGCCCACAGGGCCGCAATCACCACCATACGGTGTATAGGACGGTCAGGATCATCACCACGCCAAGCGCGCCGATATTGAAACCACCCGACGTACGGTAGTCCACGTCGTCGGTACGGATGGTGCTGGTACCAGCAACCGCCGGAACCAGCTTCGACACCGCGATCGCCAGCACCAGCGCCAACACGAAGACCATGCCCATGCGGTCCATGAATGGCAGTTGCGGATAAAACAGCTTGATGCCGATCGACAATGCGAACGAGCCCACCGTTGCAGCCAGTGCACCCGCTTCGGTGGCGGGCTTCCAGAACAGGCCGAGCAGGAAGATCACCACGATGCCCGGCGTAAAGAAGCCGGTGTATTCCTGCACGTACTGGAATGCCTGGTCGAAGCTGCCCAACAGCGGCCGCGCGGCGACGATGCCGAGAATGGTGGCAACCACGGCAGCGATGCGTCCCGTGCGCACCTGGGTGCGTTCGTCCTTCACCGGGCCGTGCTTGGCGTAGAGGTCGAGCGTGAAAATGGTGGCGATCGAATTGATCTTCGAAGCCGTCGAGGCGATTACAGCGGCCACCAGCGCGGCAAACACCAGGCCCAGGATTCCCGACGGCAGCAACTGCATCATGGTCGGGTAGGCCTCATCGGGCTTGGTGAGGTCTGGCGCCAGCATGACTGCGGCGATGCCCGGCAGCACGATGATCACCGGCATCAGAAGCTTCAGGAAGGCTGCGAACAGCACGCCGCGCTGCGCCTCCTTCAGGCTCTTGGCGGCCAGCGCGCGCTGGATGATGTACTGGTTGAAGCCCCAGTAACTCAGGTTGGCAATCCACATGCCGCCAACCAGCACCGAGATTCCCGGCAGGTCCTTGTAGAACGGATTGTCCTTCGACAGGATCATCTGGAAGTGGTCAGGCGCCTGCAAGCTGAGCAGGCGGAAGCCGGTGAGCACGCTGCCGTCGCCAATGCGCTGCAGGGTCAGGGTCGAGATCATCAGGCCGCCCAGCACAAGCAACGTCACCTGCACGATGTCAGTCAGCGCAACCGCCTTCAGGCCGCCGCGAAGCTGGTACAGCAGGGCAAAGGTGCCGAGCCCGGCAAGCGCGAGGTTCTGGTCGACACCGGCGACCTTGGCGACTGCGATCGAACCCAGCCAGAGGATCGACGTGAGGTTGACGAAGATGTACAGGCCCAGCCAGAACACCGCCATCAGCGTGCGGATGCGCGGACCATAGCGCTGCTCCAGGAACTGCGGCATCGTGTAGATCTCATTGCGCAGGAAAATCGGCAGGAACCACTTGCCGACGATCAGTAGCGTCGCCGCCGCCATCCATTCGTAGGACGCAATCGCCAAGCCGATCGCGTAGCCGGAGCCGGACATGCCGACAATCTGCTCGGCCGAGATATTGGCGGCGATCAGGGATGCGCCAATCGCCCACCACGGCAGCGACTTGGAGGCGAGAAAATATCCCGTCGTGGTCTCCGCTTCTTCGCCCGGACGCTTGCGCGATACCCACTGGGCCAGGGTGAAGATGCCGATCGCGTAGGCGACTAGAACGGCGATATCGAGTGTTGACAGATGCATCGTCGCTCTCCTCCCCAGGAAGTCACGTCAGTATTCATGCCACGAACGGCAGGGGCAACCCCGGTCTGAAGGCAGTGGCGTCGCCAGCAAGCCAAATCGCGCGCCGGGGCCGCCGTCTGGCAGGGGGGAGGGAGCCAGAATCGGCGGCCCGGCCGCGAAGGATTGGCGCGCGCCTAGTCGACGTGCGCCGGAACCGGAATCTTGAACCACGCCGAATACAGCGCCGGCAGGAACAGGATGGTGAGCGCCGTGGCCACGATCAGTCCGCCCATGATCGCCACTGCCATCGGCCTGAAGAACTCGCTGCGCGACAGCGGCAGCATCGCCAGCACGGCGGCGAGCGCGGTCAATACGATCGGGCGAAAGCGCCGCACCGTGGCGTCCACAACGGCCTGGTAGGGCGTGTGGCCGGCGTGGATGTCCTGGTCAATCTGGTCGACCAGGATGACCGAGTTGCGCATGATCATTCCCGACAGCGCAATGGTGCCGAGCATGGCCACGAAGCCGAACGGTACCTGGAATAGCAGCAGGAACACGGTCACGCCGATCAAGCCAAGTGGCGCGGTCATCCAGACCATCGCCACGCGGCGGAAGCTGCGCAACTGCACGATCAGCAGCGTGGTCACCGCCAGGATGAACAAGGGCACGCCCGCCACCACTGATTTCGAACCGCGCGTGGAATCCTCGACGGTGCCTCCGGTTTCCAACCGGAAACCGGGCGGGAGCGCGGCGCGAATGCCCTCGAGCGTCGGCAATATCTGCGCAGTCACTGTCGGCGGCGTCACGTCACCGTAGATGTCGGCGCGCACGTTGATGCTGGGCAGGCGGTTGCGATGCCAGACGATGCCGTCTTCCATGCCGTACTCGAGCGTGGCCAGCTGCGACAGCGGCACGCTGCGGCCGTTCTCGGTCGGTACCGCCAGGCTGCCGAGCAGGGACAGGCGCGTACGCTCGTCTTCCGGGCCGCGCAGCAGGATCTCGATCAGCTCATTACCTTCGCGGAAGGTGCTCACCGTGGTACCCGACAGCGAACCGCGCAGGAACTGCGCCAGCTCGGCCGAACTCACGCCCAGGGCGCGCGCGCGGTCCTGGTCCAGGGTCAGCCGCACCACTTTGCTCGGCTCGTCCCAGTCCAGGTTGACGTTGTCCACGTTTGGATTGGCGCGCACTTTTTCCGCGACCTGGTAGGCGATCCGGCGCACGTCGTCGATGTGTTCACCGGACACACGGAACTGGATCGGGAAGCCGACCGGCGGCCCGTTCTCGAGCCGGAGCACGCGGCCCTGCAGGTCACTGAAGTCCTGCGCGAGGGTCTGGATCACCCACCGACGCACCGCTTCTCGCGATTTGATGTCCGGGGTGAGCAACACGAACTGGGCGAAATTGGATTGCGGCAATTTCTGGTCGAACGGCAGGTAAAAGCGCGGCGAACCCGTGCCGATGTACGCCACGTAGTTGACCAGGTCCTTGCGCGCCTTGAGCTTGTCCTCGAAGCGCTTGGCTGCCGCTTCGGTAGCGTGCAGCGACGCGCCTTCGGCCAGCTCGAGGTCCACCACGAGTTCCAGTCGCGTGGACGAGGGGAAGAACTGCTGCGGCACGAACCGGAACACGGCGATGGCGAGCACGAACGTGAGAACGGTCAGGCCGATGACCATCGCGCGATGGCGCACGCACCAGCCGACCCATCCGCGCAGGCGACGGTAGAACGGCGTGGCATACGGGTCGAGCGAATGCTGGCGCGCCGGATCCGGCGGCTCGACCAGCGCGCCCAGCCAGCGCGGCAGGATCGATGCAATTCGCTGGCGCGCAAGGTACCAGCGACCGGGTTGGCGCGCGGCGTGCAACTGGTCGGCATCGGGCAGGAAGCGGTCGCCAAGGTAGGGGATGAACACCACGGCGGCGATCCAGCTGAGCAACAGCGCAATGGTCACCACCTGGAAAATCGAGCGCGTGTATTCGCCGGTGCCCGACTGCGCGGTCGCGATTGGCAGGAAGCCGGCCGCAGTGACCAACGTGCCGGTCAACATCGGGAAAGCGGTGCTGGTGTAGGCAAAGCTGGCGGCGCTGAGCCGATCCAGGCCTTGTTCCATTTTGACCGCCATCATCTCCACCGCGATGATCGCATCATCCACCAGCAGGCCAAGCGCCAGGATCAGCGCGCCGAGCGAAATCTTGTGCAGCCCGATGTCGAAGAAATTCATCGCCGCAAAGGTCATCGCCAGCACCAGCGGAATCACCAGCGCCACCACCAGGCCGGGGCGCTTGCCGAGCGAAAAGAAGCTGACCAGCAAGACGATCGCCACCGCTTCGCCGAGCGAACGCACGAACTCGGCCACCGAATCACGCACGGCGCTGGGCTGGTCGGACACCTTGCCCAATGACATGCCGACCGGCAGGGTTTTCTGCAGGCGGCTGAACTCGGTCTCAAGTTTGTCACCCAACTGGATGATGTCGCCACCGGGTTTCATGGACACGGCGATGCCGATCGCGTTCTCGCCCATGAAGCGCATGCGCGGCGCCGCCGGATCGGAGAACCCGCGATGCACGGTGGCGACATCGCCCAGGCGGAAACTGCGGCCCCCGGCGCGGATCGGAAAGTCACGGATCTCCTGCACGGTCTTGAAGCCGCCGCTCACGCGCAGCTGCACGCGGTCGGTCGGTGTTTCGAAGAAGCTGGCCGGCACGACGGCGTTCTGGGCATCCATCGCCTGCTGGACCGCGACCAGCGGAATGCCCAATGTCGCCAGCTTGGTGTTGGACAACTCGATCCATATTTTTTCTTCCTGCAGGCCGTGCAGGTCCACCTTGGCCACGTCGGGCACGCGATGCAGGTCGAGCTCGATGCGCTCGGCGTAATCCTTCATCGTGGCGTAGTCGAAGCCTTCGCCGGTGAGCGCGTAGATGTTGCCGAAGGTGTCGCCGAATTCATCGTTGAAGTAAGGGCCAACGACCCCGGCCGGCAGGGTCGGCCGGATGTCGCCGATTTTCTTGCGCACCTGGTACCACAGCTGCGGGATGTCGCTCGAATGCATCGAGTCCCTGGCGATGAACTGCACCAGCGATTCGCCCGGGCGCGAATACGAGCGGATGAACTCGTACTCGCCGGTTTCCATCAGCTTCTTCTCGATCCGGTCGGTGACCTCGCGGCCGACGTCCTCGGCGGTCGCGCCCGGCCAGTAGGTGCGCACGACCATGATCTTGAATGTGAACGGCGGATCCTCGGACTGGCCCAGGCTCCGGTAGCTGAAGATGCCGATGAGCGCGAGAACGATCATCGCGTACAGCACCAGCGTCTTGTTGCGCAGCGCCCAGGCAGAGAGATTGAATTGGCTCATCGGCGATCAGCCCGCGGAAGCAGACACAGGCGCGGCGGACTTGCCCGACGCTGGGGGTTTACCCAGCGCGGCTGACTTTCCCGGCACTGCAGATTTACCCGGCGCGGCGGACTCGATCTGCACCGGCCTGTTGTCTCGATCAATCGGCACGACCTTCTCGCCATCGCGCATCAGGTGCGCGCCTGCGGCAACCACCCATTCGTCCGGGCGCAGGCCCGATTGCACCGGCACGCCATCTTCGGCATAGGGACCAACCTGGATGTCGCGCCGATGGACGATGCCCGCGGCATCCACGACCCAGACCGCAGGATGACCGCCGCTACCGGCGAGGGCCGACAACGGCAGGCGCATCCCGGAACCCGCGGCCGCAAGCGCATACACGCGCGCGCTCTGGCCGAGTTCGGCGGCTGTGTCACCGGCATCAAAGCTGACCCGCGCCGCATACGTACGGGTGAGTGGATCGGCGGCCGGCGAAATTTCGCGCAACTTGCCGGGGAAGCGCTTGCCCGGTGCGGCCCACAGTTCCACTGCCAGGTCGCGGCCGATCCTGAAGCGATTAATGCTTTGCTCCGGCAGGCTGATGGCAACCTCGCGTTCACCGTCCGCGGCCAGCACGAACACCGATTGGCCGGCTGCGACGACCTGGCCTGCCTCGGCCAAGCGCTGCGCGATCACGCCATTGCGCGGGGCGCGCAGGACCGCGTAGGCGACCTGGTTGCCGCTGGCGTCCAATTGCGCGCGGGCCTGCCTGACCCGCGCGGCGGCGGCATCAAATGCGGCTTGGCGGGTATCAAGCAGGGAGCGACTGACCAATTGCTTGCCGGCCAGTTCGCGATAGCGGGCCAGCTCGGCGCGGGCCAGGGCGAGGTCGGATTGCGCGGATGCCAGTTGTGCCCGCCCCGCTTCCGACTGCAGCCGCACATCGGCGGCATCAAGCTCAGCCAGTGCCTGCCCGGCGCGAACCCGGGCGCCGGCATCCACCAGGCGGCGCGAGATCTTGCCGGCGATCCGAAATGCGAGCGGGGCTTCTTCGCGGGCATGCACGTCCCCGGCGAAGGCTTCATACGCCAGGTCGCCGCTGCTTGCGCGCACCACCATCGCCGGGCGCGGCGCGGGCGGCTCCGGTGCCGGGGCGCAAGCGACAAGCAGCAATGGCAGGGACCAGGCGACGCGCCAGTATCCGACAAGCCGGGGTTGGACTGGCCGGCGGCGGGCTGTCTGGGAGCTGAAAACAGGCGGCATGGGCGCGGCCTAGATAGTGGACCGGGGGGTACACTAACATTAGCGAACCATCGGGTACAATAATCAAATGTCAGCCTCTCCCCTCCCCGATCCGTCCCCGGTCCCCGCGGCCTCCCCGGGGCGACCCAAGGACATGGAAAAGCACGCTGCGATCCTCGATGCAGCGATGCAGTTGTTCCCGGCGCGCGGCTACGACGGCGTCAGCGTGGATGCGATCGCGCAGGCCGCCGGCGTGTCCAAGCTCACCGTTTACAGCCACTTTGCCGACAAGGAAACGCTGTTCGCCGCCGCAGTCACCGAATGCTGCGCGCAGTTGCTGCCGCATCGCCTGTTCGAGCCAGAGCCCGAGCGCGATGTCCGCGACGCACTCACGCGCATTGGCCTTGCCTTCACCGATCTGATGCTCGACGACAGGGCCATCGACCTGCATCGGGTGATGGTGGCGCAAGCGGGCCAAGGCACGCGCCTGGCGGAGATCTTCTTCTGCGCCGGCCCGCGCGCCGCCTTGCAGGAGATGGAACGCTTCCTGCGCCAGGCCGATGCCGCAGGCAGCCTGCGCGTTGACGACCCCGCCCAGGCCGCTGGCCATTTCTTCTGCCTGTTGAAGGGCGTGCGCCACATGCGCGTGCTGGTGGGCTTGTGCGTCCCGCCCGATGCGGTCGAACGCGAACAACATGTGGCGGACGTGGTTGGCCTGTTCCTGCGCGCCTATGTGCCGGATGCGTTTGCCAGGCAGGTCACTTGAAACACCCGGCCGGGAGCGCCATGACAACGGTCCCGGTGACTTCTGGCACTACGGTTGGTGCATCGCGGCAAGCGATCCTGCATCCTGCAAATTCGCGGCATCATGGCGCCGGCCCTACAATGGCCGGCTCCTTACGCCCTTCGGAAACGCATCCATGTCATTGAACTTCGAGCAAGCCCGCTTCGCGATGGTCGAGCAGCAAGTCCGTCCCTGGGACGTGCTCGACCCGCGCGTGCTCGATGCACTCACGCGTGTCCATCGCGAGGACTTCGTGGTCGAGTCACAGCGCAACCTTGCCTTCACCGATGTCCCGCTGCCGCTGGCGCACGGCGAATACATGATGAAGCCCGTCGTCGAAGGCCGCCTGTTGCAGGCGCTCGGCATCGAGCCGGGCGAGGACGTGCTCGAGATCGGCACCGGCTCCGGCTTCATCACCGCATGCCTGGCGCAACTTGCGCGGGAAGTGGTCAGCATCGAGTTGCACCAGGATTTCGTCGACACCGCGCGCGCGCGCCTGGCCCATGCCGGCATAGGGAACGTCCGCATCGAGTGCGCCGACGCCTTGTCGTGGACCCCGGGTCGCCAGTTCGACGCCATCGCCGTGACCGCAGCCGTGGCAGCGGTACCTTCCCAATTCAGCCGATGGCTGAAGCCGGGTGGTCGCATGTTCATCGTGCGCGGGCTCTCGCCCGTGCAGGAAGCGGTGCGCATGGTGCGTCGTGGTGATGACCTGCTCATTGAAAGCCTGTTCGAAACCGATATCCCCTACCTGCGTGGCGCCGAACCGGTGCCGCACTTCACCCTCTGAACCGGGAACCTTCATGGCCATCCGTCTGCGTCCACTTACCATTGCCCTCCTGCTTGCAGGCCTTTCTGCCCAGGCCCATGCAACCGACCTTGTCCAGGCCTACGA
>JBKJMY010000229.1:0-2940 GCA_046596115.1 Arenimonas sp. | reverse complement strand
GCAGTGTCCCGCGGATCGGCCAACCCGCCGCGCCTGATCGTGCTGCGCTACACCGGTGCCGGCGATGCAAAACCCTTCGCGCTGGTCGGCAAGGGCATCACCTTCGACACCGGCGGTATCAACCTCAAGGTCCAGGGCGGCATCGAGGAGATGAAATTCGACATGCTCGGCGCAGCCAGCGTGATCGGCGCCTTTGCCGCGGTCGCAAAGATGGGCCTGCCGTTGAACCTGGTGACCGTGGTTGCCGCGGTGGAGAACATGCCCGATGCCGATGCGTATCGTCCAAGCGACGTGCTCACCTCGATGAGCGGCAAGACCATCGAAGTGGGCAATACCGACGCCGAAGGGCGCCTGGTGCTGTGCGACGCGTTGACGTATGTGCAGCGCTTCGAGCCGCAGGCCACCATTGACGTGGCGACCCTGACCGGCGCCTGCGTGGTCGCCCTGGGCAAGTACGCGCATGGCCTGATGAGCAAGCACGACGACTTGGCCGGCGAGCTGTCCGCTGCCGGCGAAACCGTGTTCGACCGCGCCTGGCGCCTGCCGCTGTGGGATGAATACCAGACCATGATCGAGTCCGCCTTCGCCGATGTGTACAACATCGGCGGCAAGGGTGCGGGCGCGATCACTGCCGGCTGTTTCCTGGCGCGCTTTACCGAAGGCCAGCGCTGGGCGCATCTGGATATCGCCGGAACGTCCTGGGATGACGGCCGCAAGGGCATGGCCAATGGCCGCCCGGTCGGCCTGCTCACCCAGTGGTTGATCGATCGCTGCGCCTGAGCGCAGCGTAGCCCCTGCCCCGGCCGTGCCACGCGCTGACTTCTACCTGATCGGCAAGCGGCAGCGCTTCGTGGAGAAGCCGCTGCTGCTGGTGTGCGAACTGGCGCGCAAGGGCTTCGACAGCGGCCAGCCGGTGCTGGTGCTGGCCGCGTCGGCCGAGCAGGCCGAGGTGCTCGATGAATTGCTGTGGGAATTCGATCCGGACGCCTACGTGCCGCACCAGATCGCCGGCAGCGATGAGGACGATGACATCACGCCGGTACTGATCGTGCCGCCGGAGATGCAATCACCGATGCGCGCGCTGGCGATCAACCTGCGCAATGCACCGGCGCCGGCTGGATTCGAGCGGGTGCTGGAAGTGGTGCCGGCGGATCCGTCAGCACGCGTGCCGTTGCGCGAGCGCTGGAAGCACTACGCCGGCCTCGGCCTCGAGGTCGCCAAGTTCGACATGTGATTGCGACCGCGCGCGCTGCGCCGCATCGGTGCGAGAGCGGCCGCGCGCGCTGCGCCGCATCAGCGCACCAGCCGTTGCGCGGACTCAGCGCTGCGCCAGCACGGCCTCGATTGCATCGGCGCCACGCGGCACGCCATCGGTCAACACCTGGCAGCCATCCTTGGTGATGACGACATCGTCCTCGATGCGGATCCCGATGCCCTGATACTTGGCCGGCACGCCCTTGGCACCCGGCGTGATGTACAGACCCGGCTCGATGGTGAACACCATGCCCGTTTCCAATTCGCGGAAATCGCCGGCCAGCTTGTATTCGCCAACGTCGTGCACGTCCAGGCCGAGCCAGTGGCCGGTCTTGTGCATGTAGAAGCGACGGTAGTCGCCCGATGCCAGGTTAGCCTTCAGGGTGCCCTTGAGCAGCCCGAGCGAGAGCAGGCCCTCGGTCAGCACCTCGACTGCGGCATCATGGCCGGCGATCCACGGCTTGCCCGGGCGCGCCTGGCCCATCGCTGCGCCCTGCGCCGCCAGCACGATGTCGTACAGCGCGCGCTGTTCCTTCGACCAACGTCCGTTCACCGGCCAGGTGCGGGTGATGTCCGAAGCGTAATTGGCGTATTCCGCCCCGGCATCCACGAGCAGCAGGTCGCCATCACGCAGGACGGCGTTGTTGGCGCGGTAGTGCAGCACGCAGCCATTCGCGCCGCCGCCGACGATCGGCTCATACGCCGCCACCGAATCGCTGCGCCGGTATTCAAACTGCAGTGCCGCTTCGACTTCGTATTCGTAGGCACCCGGTCGGGTTGCGCGCATCGCCGACACCTGGGCGCGCGCAGCGATGTCGGCGGCACGTTGCATCAGGCGCAACTCGTCGCGACTCTTGAACAAGCGCAGTTCGTGCAGCAGATGGCCGAGCTCAAGGAATTCATGCGGCGGTTCGGCGCCCTGGCGGGCCCGTGCACGCACCTGGTTGACCCAACCGATGAGGGACAGGTCGAAGTCCTTGTCGCGGCCGAAGTGGTAGTAGACGCGGCTGCGTCCTTCCAGCAGGCCGGGCAGGATGTCGTCGAGGTCGGTGATCGGCCAGGCATCGTCCATGCCGTGCGCGGAGACAACGCCTTCCGGGCCGGCGCGCGGGCCGTCCCATGCTTCGCGTTCGGGATTGCGTTCGCGGCAGAACAGCAGTGCTTCGCCGTGCTTGCGACCTGGGACGAGGACCAAGACGGCATCTGGCTCCGAGAAGCCGGTGAGGTACCAGAAGTCGCTGTCCTGGCGGAACGGGTAGGTCGAATCCTTGCTGCGGATGCGTTCCGGCGCCGAGGGCAGTACCAGGATGGCGTCGTCGCCGGCCATGCGCATGAGTTGCTTGCGTCGGCGCGCGAACTCGGCCGCCTTGATGACGATCGCGCCATTTGCGCCGGCGCGGTGCATGGGGGCGCGGCTGATGGCGGCCCCGTTCTTGCTGGCCAGGAGCATGCGCGGACTCAGTTGAACGAGCGCCGGTGCCGAGGTGCCAGCACGCAATCGCTGTGCAACAGCATGGCGGCGACGCGCACGAACTCGGCAATCTCCTCGAGCGCCTGTTCGTCGGATTCCGGGTCGTCGTAGCTCAGCTCGCTCGACGCCATCTTGGCCAGGTCGCCCAGCGCATCGCGCGACTCATCCGACAGTGGTGGTTCGGCACCTGCGGCCAGGCCGAAGCCGCCCAGGAA
>JBKJMY010000128.1:0-2723 GCA_046596115.1 Arenimonas sp. | reverse complement strand
GGCGCGTTGCTGCGCTGGCTGAAGGACGACAACAGCGCAGCCACCATCCGCGACCTGACCGATGTCTGCGAACAACTGGTGCCGATCACGTCGGCTGAGTCGGCGCGGCGCCTGTTCTGGGTTGCAGCCGGCACGCTCGATGCCCTCGGGCGCAATGCTTTTCCGGTCAGCACTCCGCTCAAGCAGGCGCTGGGAAAAGTGGAGCGCGAGATCAAGCGGCTGGCTGATGGCGGCGATGCGGCGTTCCGCGCCAACCCGCCGATCGAGCTGACCAAGCAGTTGCTGTATTTCGTTGCCCACGAGGGTACGGATGTTGGCCGGATCGGCGAAATCCGCCAGGTCTTCGGCCTGAGCGGCAGCGAACCCAGTGAAGCCGAGATGGCGCACGCGCGCGGCAGTCTCAGCGGTAACAACCGCGCCCTGCTCGAGACCGTTGCGGTCGCGATCAAGGACGACCTGATGCGGGTCAAGGACGCACTGGACCTGCACATGCGTACGCCCGGCACGTCGCCGGCGGCCTTGTCGCAGCAGGTGGATGCGCTCGATCGCGTCGCCGATACGCTGGGCATGCTTGGCTTGTCGGTGCCACGCCGTGTGGTGCAGGACCAGCGCACCGCGATCAGCGAGGTTGTCGTTGGACAGCGCCGCAATGACGAGGCCACCCTGCTCGACATCGCCGGGGCACTGCTTTACGTGGAAGCTGCGCTCGACGACCAGGTGGAACGCCTGGGCAAGGAAGAGCGCGCTGCCGGCGATGGCAATGCCAGTGACAGCAGTGAGTCGCGGCGCCTGCTCGAAGTGCTTGTCAAGGAAGCGATCGTCAATTTCTCCCAGGCCCGCCAGGCCTTCGTGGGCTTTGTCGAGACCCATTGGGACCACACGCAGCTCAATGACGTTCCGCGCCTGCTGGCGGAAGTCACGGGTGCGCTGCGCATGCTCAGCGTGCCGCAGCCGGCCGACTACCTGGTGGGAGTCCGCCAGTTCACCGAAAGAGAACTGCTGCAGCGCAAGCAGGTGCCGACCGGCCAGCAGATGGACCGCTTGGCCGATGCGCTTGCCAGCCTGGAATACTTCCTCGAGGCCTTGCGCGACCGTCGCCCCAATCGTGACCAGATCCTCGAAGTTGCCCGCCAGAGCCTGAGTGCACTTGGCTACTGGCCGTTGACCGCCGATATGCGCGCTGCCATCCCGATGGCCACGCCCGCCAAAGTGGCGTTCGTGCCGCAACCCGCACCAGCGCCGCCGACTGCCGTGGCCGCTGCTGCTTTGAAGACGGAAAAAGTCGAGCACATCGCCGTCGTGGCCGCGCCGATGCCGGTCGCCACGGCCGCCTCCGTTGCGATGCCTGCCGTGGCTGGCGCGAGCCAGGGTCTGGCGCACTCCATCGCCGTCGGCGCATCGGTTTCCGGCTTCGATGCCGCAAGCAGTGAGGAAATCGACGACGAGATTCGCGAAGTATTCCTTGAGGAATTCGAGGAAGAGATCGAAAACCTCTCCCAGCTGCTTCCCATCTGGGGCGGGGATCCGGACAGCGCCGAGGCCTTGCGTCCGATCCGTCGCGTGTTCCATACGCTCAAGGGCAGCGGCCGGCTGGTCGGGGCCAAGGCGCTGGGTGAATTCAGCTGGAAGGTCGAGAGCCTGCTCAATCGCGTGCTCGATGGCAGCCGCCCCGCCAGTCCTGAAGTCATTGCATTGGTCCGGTTGGCGCTTGATCACCTGCCCTTGTTGCGTGCTGCGCTGCAGGGACAGGGCGTCGTCGCCGATCTCGAGGGCGTCCAGGCGACTGCCGACGCCATGGCTTCCGGTGAGGAGCGCGTCTACGGTCCCTCGACTGCGGTCGCCGTTGATGACTCCGGTGCCTACGACGATGCCGACGACTCCCTGTTTGTCGCTGCCGCAACGCCATCAGTCGCCGATGTCGACGCTGGCGACGGTGCCGCGTTCTCGATCGACCCGGTGCTCTTCGAAATCCTCAAGCCCGAGGTTGCCGGACATCTCGAAGTAGTGGATGCCTGGTTGGCGGATTGCGCGGCGCGAGGCCCGCAGCCGGTGACCGACAAGTTGCTACGCTCGATCCACACCATGAACGGTGCATTCGCGATGACCGATGTCTCGGCCATCACCGAGGTGACGTCGCCGCTGGAGGGATTCGTCAAGCGCGCCTTGGCCCATGGCACGACCCCAGGCCCGGACGGTGTCGCGCTGGTGGCGGACGCGTCGCGTGCAATCCGCGAAACAGTCCTCGCAATCGAGCAGTCGGGTCGTGCATTGCCGCAATTCGGCGCGATTTCCGCCCGGGCATTCGCGTTGCGCGACAGCCTCCCGGACTCGTTGCTGCCCAGCGTGCCCGTGCACATGGACGATGAAATTACTGGCATGCCGCAGGTGGTGGTGATGGAAGCCGCCGACGTTTCCGGCCTGCCCGACTTTGCCGATGGCGTTCGCGCCGCCGCCGAATCCCAGGCTGCCGCCGACGCCCAGGCTGCCGCCGACGTGCAAGCTGCTGTCGAAGCCCGAGCCGCTGCCGACGCGCAAGCTGCCGCCGACGCGCAAGCTGCCGCCGACGCGCAAGCTGCCGCCGACGCGCAAGCTGCTGTCGAAGCCCAGGCCGCCGCCGACGCGCAAGCCGCTGCCGACGCGCAAGCTGCCGCTGAAGCGCAAGCCGCTGCCGACGCGCAAGCTGCCGCTGAAGCGCAAGCCGCTGCCGACGCGCAAGCTGCCGC
>JBKJMY010000298.1:0-3588 GCA_046596115.1 Arenimonas sp. | reverse complement strand
CCGAGTGCGACGGCCTGGGCGTGAGCCAGTTCTTCGATCCGTCCCGCGTGGTCGTTCATCCGGAACTGTCGTTGTCCGCCGGCGCCGTGCGCGGCTGGGATCGCCGCAATGCCTATTACTTCCAGCTGATCGCCTCGCTGGCCAAGCACTACGGATTCGGCGCAGACACCGCCTGGAGCGAGCTGTCCGACAAAGTCCAGAGCGCCGTCCTCAATGGCAGTGGCACCGACATCATCAGCTTCACCTACCTCACCGAATCGGGTGGGCGCACCCAGCGCAAGCACCGCTTCGAGGGCATCGTTCCGAACCTGGAACGGCGCTACAAGGAAACCGAATCGCAGGCGGTAAAGGAAGAGCTGTCGAAATTCATCAGCATGCGCGCCTGCCCCGAGTGCGGCGGCGCGCGGCTGAATCGTTCCGCGCGCAATGTCTTCGTTGCGGATCGACCGCTGACTGCCGTGACCCAGTTGCCGGTGGACGAGTCGCTGGCATTTTTTGCCACGATGGAATTGCCCGGTTGGCGTGGTGAAGTGGCGACCAAGATCGTCAAGGAAATCCGCGAGCGGCTGCGTTTCCTCGTTGATGTGGGCCTGGATTACCTGACCCTCGACCGCAAGGCCGATACCTTGTCCGGTGGCGAAGCACAACGGATTCGCCTGGCATCGCAAATTGGCGCCGGCCTGGTCGGCGTGATGTACGTGCTCGACGAGCCCTCCATCGGCCTGCACCAGCGCGACAACGAGCGCCTGCTCGGCACCCTCACCCGCCTGCGCGACATGGGCAACACGGTGATCGTCGTCGAGCATGACGAAGATGCCATCCGCATGGCCGACCACATCGTGGACATTGGCCCAGGCGCTGGCGTGCACGGCGGCGAGATCATCGCCCAAGGCCAGTTGGCCGACATCCTCAAGGCCCCGCGCTCGCTCACCGGCGACTATCTGTCCGGCAAGCGCAAGGTCGAGGTGCCCAAGCAGCGGCATCGGCCTAATCCGAAGATGGCGCTGCAGTTGCGCGGCGCGACCGGCAACAACCTCAAGGACATCGACCTGACCGTGTATGCGGGGCTGTTCACCTGCATCACCGGCGTGTCCGGCTCGGGCAAGTCGACACTGATCAACGACACCCTGTATCCGATCGCCGCCAACGAATTGAACGGCGCATCGCAGACGATCGCGCCGTATCGCGAAGTGGAAGGCATCGAGCTGTTCGACAAAGTGGTGGACATTGACCAGTCGCCGATCGGGCGCACGCCACGTTCCAATCCCGCGACCTATACCGGCCTGTTCACGCCGTTGCGCGAGTTGTTTGCGCAGGTGCCGGAATCGCGTGCGCGCGGCTACGCGCCGGGCCGCTTCAGTTTCAATGTGCGCGGCGGCCGCTGCGAGGCCTGCCAGGGCGATGGCCTGATCAAGGTCGAGATGCACTTCCTGCCGGACGTGTACGTGCCCTGCGATGTCTGCCACGGCAAGCGCTACAACCGCGAGACGCTGGAGATCCGCTACAAGGGCTACAACATCAACGAAGTGCTGGAAATGACGGTCGAGGATGCGCTGAAGCTGTTCGAGCCGGTGCCGACGCTGTCGCGCAAGCTCGAGACGCTGATGGACGTGGGCCTGTCGTACATCAAGCTGGGTCAGTCGGCGACGACGTTGTCGGGCGGCGAAGCGCAGCGCGTGAAATTGTCGAAGGAGCTGTCGCGGCGCGACACTGGGCGCACCTTGTACATTCTTGACGAGCCGACCACCGGCCTGCACTTCCACGACATCGAGCATTTGCTGGCCGTGCTGCACAAGCTGCGCGATGACGGCAATACCATCGTGGTGATCGAGCACAACCTGGACGTGATCAAGACCGCCGACTGGGTGGTGGACCTCGGCCCCGAGGGCGGCCATCGCGGCGGGCAGATCCTGGCCCAGGGCACGCCCGAGGACCTGACCTTGGTTGAGGCTTCCTACACCGGCCAGTTCCTGACCAAGGTGCTGCCCAAGCGCAAGGCTGGCGCGAAGGTCACGACCAAGCCGTCGCCGGCATCGATGGAATCGCGCGAACTCAAGCAGATGCGCGCGATGCAGGCGTTCCGTGCTGACCAGACTGCCGCGAAGAAGCCGCGCTCCGCTGCCGCCAAGGCGCGCTCAAAAACCTGAGCTGCGATTTTTAGCGAATCTCGAAATTGTCGGCGTCGAGCTGCGCGGGGAAACGCTCGCGATGCTGCTGCAGCTTCGCGGCCGAGAACGTGACCGTCGCGACTTCCTCGCGATCCCCCAACTCCACCAGCGGCATGCCCAACTCATCCAGCGCAACGCTGTCGCCGCTGTAGCCAATGCCATTGCCATCGGCGCCGACGCGATTCACCGCCGCAACGCACGCAAGGTTTTCAATCGCCCGCGCGCGCAGCAGCGTCTGCCACGCGTAACGGCGCGGCGTCGGCCAATTGGCCACGAACAGCAGCAGGTCATAGTCGAAACGACCCGCCGCCTCGACGCCAAACCGATTGCGGATGAACACCGGAAAGCGCAGGTCATAGCAGACCAGCGGGCACACCCGCCATCCCTTCAAGTCGACCGTGATCCGGTCGCGGCCCGACGCATAGCGTTCATGCTCGCGCGCCATGCGAAACAGATGCCGCTTGTCGTAGAACTGCAACTCGCCATCAGGCGTCGCCCACAGCATGCGATTGAATACCCCCGGGCCGCCAGAGCCACCCGCCGCCGCGGCATCGCGGATCTGCACGCTGCCAGTCACCACCGCGCCCAGCGCAACCGCCTGCTCGCGAATCCACGCGACCGTCGGGCCAGCCATGTCCTCGGCCTGATCGATCGCCTCGTTGCTGAAGCCCGACGTGAACGTCTCGGGCAACAAGATCAGGTCGGTCATGCCCGCCAGCGGCGCCATCAGCGCGCCGTACTTGGCGCGGTTGGCCGCCGGGTCATGCCAAATCGTTTCGCCCTGCACCAGGCTGACGCGCAGGTTGTCCATCACACCTGCTCCAGCCGTTCGATGGCGGCATCCAGGGTCGACGGATTCTTGGCGAAGCACAGGCGCGCGATGCGCTGTCCGGGCGGCGGCGTTTCATAGAACGGCGACAGCGGGATCGCAGCCACGCCCTTCTCGATCGTCAACCAGCGGCAGAATTCGGCATCGCCCATGTCGTTGATCGCGGAGTAGTCGACCAACTGGAAGTAGCCACCGGGCACGGGCAGCGGTACAAAGCGCGTGCCACGCAGTTGCTCCGCGAAACGATCGCGCTTTTCCTGGTAGAACGCGCCGAGCCCGAGGTAGTGCTCCGGATGCGCGGTGATCATCGCCGCGAACGCCCATTGCGCCGGAGCGAAGGTGCAGAAGCTGTTGTATTGGTGCACCTTGCGGATCTCTGCGCTCAGCACAGCAGGCGCGATGCAGTAGCCGACCTTCCAGCCGGTGCAGTGGTAGGTCTTGCCGAAGCTCGACACCACCACGCTGCGCGCGGCGAGCTCGGGATAGCGCAGCACGCTTTCGTGGCGACGGCCGTCGAACACGATGTGCTCGTAGACCTCGTCGGACAGCACGATCACGTTGGTGTCGCGGACGATATCGGCCAACGCAGCC
>JBKJMY010000290.1:0-3727 GCA_046596115.1 Arenimonas sp. | reverse complement strand
TCCTGCTGGAACGCGACGAGCAGTCACTGGAGGAAATCACGCGGCGCATCGGCGGCGAATTTCCGGAACTCGATGTGTAGCCGATGCTGGCCGATTGTGGTGACATCGCCAGCTACCGTCCGACCCTGAAGGATGTTGACTTCGTCTTCCACGCAGCGGCCTGCAAGCAGGTCCCGATGCTGGAATCACAGGTGCGCGCTGCCGTGCGCAACAACGTACAGGTGACCGGAGTCGTTGCACGCGCCTGCCGGCAAGCCAAGGTTCGCAATTTCGTGCTGATCTCCACCGACAAGGCAATCGAACCGGTCAGCGTGCTCGGCGCCAGCAAGCGCCTTGCGGAACTTGCCTGCCAGGCTGTGCTGTCGGGAAGCGCGACGGGACTTGCCATCGTCCGCTTCGGCAACGTTCTGGATTCGGCTGGTAGCGTCGTGCCGATCTTCCGCGAGCAGATCGCCGCGGGTGGCCCGGTCACGGTGACGCATCCGGACATCACCCGCTACTTCATGACCATTCCAGAGGCCTGCCAACTCATCCTGCAGGCGACCAACCTGTCGATGTCCTCGGCGTCGGTGTTCACCCTGGACATGGGCCAGCCGGTAGCGATCCGGGAATTGGCCGAACAGATGATCCGGCTGGCGGGAAAACATCCGGGCACTGACATCACGATTGAATACACCGGCCTGCGCCCCGGCGAAAAGCTGCACGAAACGGTCCTGCATCCCGAGGAGCGATACACCCACACAGCCAACCACCGCGTGCTGCGCTCCGAATTGCGGGCAGCCGACATGGCCGACATGGGGCGCACCCTGGATCGTCTCGACGTGCTGCTCAGGGGCGAGTACGAGGACGAGGTATTCAAAGGGTTCCTGCGCCATACGGTGCACGACTACAGGCCGAGCGGCGAGAACGTGATCGCGCTGGCCAAATTCCGAGAGGCGTCAACGCACCGATGAGTTTCCGAATCCGAAAAGCCGTGTTCCCGGTCGCAGGATTGGGAACGCGGTTCCTGCCCGCAACCAAGACAGTACCCAAGGAAATGCTGCCGGTCATCGACCGGCCGCTGATCCAGTACGCCGTGGATGAAGCGGTGGAGGCGGGCTGCGACACGATGGTGTTCGTGACCAATCGCTACAAGCATGCAGTCGCTGATTACTTCGACAAGGCCTACGAACTCGAACAGAAGCTGGAAAAGGCCGGCAAGAGCGAACTGCTTTCACTGATTCGGGACGTGCTTCCCAAGGGTGTGCGCGCCGTCTTCGTGACCCAGGCCGAAGCCCTTGGCCTCGGTCATGCAGTGCTTTGCGCGCAGCCGGTGATTGGCGATGAGCCCTTCGCGGTGCTGCTGGCAGACGATCTGATCTGGAATCGCGGGCCTGGTGCCCTGCACCAGATGGCCGACTTGGCCGAGCGGGAGTCGCGCAGCGTGATCGCCGTGCAGGATGTGCCACGCGAGCAGACGGCGAACTACGGAATCGTCGCCACCAAGGCATTCCACGACCGTCATGGCGAGATCACCGCCATCGTGGAGAAGCCGGCACCGGCCGTTGCGCCGAGCACCCTGGCCGTGGTCGGCCGCTACATTCTCAGCCCGCGCATTTTCGACCATCTGGCAAATACCGGCGCAGGGGCGGGCGGCGAGATCCAGTTGACGGACGCCATTTCCGCGCTGCTGCAGGAAGAGGGCGCGTTGGCCTATCGCTTCGAAGGACGCCGGTTCGACTGCGGCAGCCATATCGGCCTCGTCGAGGCGACCATCCAGTTTGCGCTCGACCATGAGGACCTGGCCGATGCCACGCGGGCCTACATGTTGGATGCGCTCTCGCGCTGATCCACGATCAGGCGCGGAACAGCCAGATTGCCCAACCGCCAAGCAGCAATGCCAGCACGAACAGCACCACGGCCCCACCCTGCAATTGCGTGACCAGCGCGTCGGCCGACGTCAGGTAGCGGATGCGGACGTCTGCGGAGGTACGCATGGACGACGGCGGCCAGCGCCGCTCCAGGCGTGTCGCCTGGGCGGCGCGCCGGAGCCAGAATCCGAAGCCCGCAGCAGAGGCTGCGAGCAGCAGGCAGAGTCCGGCAAGCAGGCGGTTGAGCCAGGACTCGTAGCCGACCAGGTCCCCGGCGCTTGCGCGGACACCGAGTTTTGCCAGCCACAACTGCAATCCAATCAATCCCGCGGCGCCTATCACCACGACAATGGCCAGCACCACCATCATCTGCCGACGATAGGCTGGATCGGCCTTGTGGAACTCGCCCTGCCTGTCCTCATTGCCCATGCAAGACCCCTTGACTACCTCAGTCACCATGCTAGCGGCTGGGCTGCCAGTTCCATACCCTTCCGCGACGCTGACTGCTACCGCGTATCGGAAGCGCACGCCGACCATCGCCGATATGCGCCATTGTCGTCGCTGTCAGACCGCTTCGAAAATCCCGGCGGCACCCATGCCGGTGCCGATGCACATGGTCACCATGCCGTGCTTGAGTTTGTGCCGGCGCATCGCATGCACCAGCGTGGCGACACGCACCGCGCCGGTCGCGCCCAGTGGATGGCCGAGCGCGATCGCGCCGCCGAGTGGGTTGACCTTGGCCGGATCCAGCCCCAGGTCGCGCATCACGGCCAGCGCCTGCGCGGCAAAGGCTTCGTTTAGTTCGATCCAGTCCATCTGGTCACGACTCAGGCCGGCCTGCTTGAGCGCCTTGGGAATCGCTTCCTTCGGGCCGATACCCATGATTTCCGGCTTGACGCCGGCGACCGAAAATCCCACAAAGCGCGCCAGCGGGGTGAGGCCATAGTCCTTGATCGCCTGCGCGGAGGCCAAAAGCACACCGGCCGCGCCATCGGACATCTGCGAACTGTTTCCCGCGGTCACGCTGCCGCCGGCGCGGAACACCGGCCGCAGCTTCGCAAGTCCTTCTGCGCTGATATCGGTGCGCGGGCCCTCGTCATTGCGCAAAACAATCTCGCGCGTCGAAATCTTGCCGCCCGCACCCGGCTGGTGCGAAACGATCGGGAACGGAGTGATTTCGTCGGAGAACTCGCCCGTGGCGATTGCCGCCAGCGCGCGTTGGTGCGAAGCCAGCGCGAACGCGTCCTGGTCCTGGCGCGACACCTGCCACTGCTCGGCAACCTTTTCGGCGGTGATGCCCATGCCGTAGGCGATCGCGACGTGCTCTTCGGTAAACACCGAGGGGCTCATCGCCACCTTGTTGCCCATCATCGGCACCATGCTCATCGACTCGACACCACCGGCCAGCATCAGGTCGGCTTCACCGAGCCTGATCCGGTCCGCCGCCAGTGCCACGGCCTGCAGACCGGAAGAGCAGAAGCGATTGACAGTCTGCGCCGCGGTCGTCTCCGGCAAACCGGCAAGCAGCGCGCCGATCCTTGCCACGTTCATGCCCTGCTCGCCCTCCGGCATCGCGCAGCCGATGATCGCGTCGTCGATGCGGCTCACGTCAATGCCCGGCGCCTGCGCGACAACGGCGCGCAGTACGTGCGCGAGCATGTCGTCGGGGCGGGTGTTGCGGAATACGCCGCGCGGCGCCTTGCCTACCGGGCTGCGGGTGGCGGCGACGATGTAGGCGTCCTGTACTTGTCTGGTCATGGTCATCAGTTCCTGAGCGGCTTGCCGTTCTTGAGGGTGTACGCGATGCGCTCTTGCGTCTTGGGCATGAGCGCCAGCGCCACGAAGTGCTCGCGCTCCAGGCGCAGCAGCCATTCCTC
>JBKJMY010000175.1:0-8626 GCA_046596115.1 Arenimonas sp. | reverse complement strand
GTGCAACCGCTGGCCGCCGCCCGCGCCCTGCTCAAGCTGGTCGAGAAAGAACAGCCGGGCCTGGTGATCCTGGGCAAGCAGGCAATCGATGATGACGCCAGCCAGACCGGCCAGATGCTGGCCACGCTATGGGGTCGGCCGCAGGCAACCTTTGCCAGCAAACTGGAGATCAATGGCGACACCGCCCGCGTCACCCGCGAAGTGGACGCCGGCCTGGAAGTGCTCGACGTGCAGCTGCCGGCAGTGGTGACCACCGACCTGCGCCTGAACGAGCCGCGCTTCATCAAACTGCCCGACATCATGAAGGCCAAGTCCAAGCCGCTGGAGACGATTGCCTTCGCCGACCTGGGCGTGGAAGCGGGCGAGATGCTGGTCGCGACTTCGTACGCGCCGCCGGCCAAGCGCAGCAAGGGCGTGATGGTGAAGGATGTCGCCGAGTTGGTCGCCGCACTGCGCGCCAAGAGCCTGGTCTGAGCGCGCCTCGCGCCACCATCCCAATACACGCGCAGCCACGAACAAGCAGTCACCAACGAGTTCGCAAGGAAATAGCATGAGCAAGGTCCTGATCGTCGCCGAGCATCTCAACGGCAAGTTGAACTCCTCCACTGCGCGCTGCGTCAGCTGCGCCGCCGCCATGGGCGCCGAATCGGTGGACGTACTGGTGCTGTCCGATGCACCGGATGCGATCGCCGCGGAAGCCGCGCAGATTGCCGGCGTCAGCCGCGTGCGCACCGTGACCCATGCCGCCAACGCGCACGCCATCGCCCAAGTGCTGGCGCCGCAGGTGGCCAAGGTTGCCGCCGACGGCTACACGCATGTATTCGCGCCTTCCACCACGTTCGGCAAGGACATGCTGCCCTGCGTTGCCGCCCTGCTCGGCGTGCCGCAGGTGAGCGATGTGATGGCGGTGGATGACGCGCATACCTTCAAGCGCCCGATCTACGCCGGCAACGCAATCGTCACCGTCACCGCACCGGCCGGCAAGACCGTGGTCGCGACCGTGCGCACCGCGTCGTGGCCGCCAGCTGCCGGTGGCGGCAGCGCGCCGGTCGAAGCGCTTACGGTGGATGGCGTCACCTTGCCCACGCATACCACCTTCATCGAACTGCAGCAGGGCAAGACAGACCGCCCCGATCTGCAGAGCGCACGCAAGGTCGTGTCCGGTGGCCGCGCACTGGGCAGCGCCGACGCGTTCAAGATCATCTATTCGCTGGCCGACAAGCTTGGCGCGGCCGTCGGCGCCTCGCGCGCCGCCGTGGATGCAGGCTACGTGCCCAATGAGTTGCAGGTTGGCCAGACCGGCAAGATCATTTCGCCCGACCTGTACATCGCCATCGGCATCTCGGGCGCGATCCAGCACCTGACCGGCATCAAGGACGCGGGCACCATCGTGGCGATCAACAAGGACGCCGAGGCGCCGATCTTCGAAGTCGCCGACTACGGGCTGGTCGGTGACCTGTTCAAGCTCGTGCCCGAGCTTGAACAAGCGGTCTGACCCATGCGCAAAGCACTCTGGACCCCGGGCCAGGACCGCGCCGACCGCGCGAACCTGAGCCGCTTCATGCGCTTTGTGCGCGAGGAAACTGGCAGTGCCGACATGAACAGCTACGCCCCGCTCTACCGTCTTTCGGTTGAGCAGCCGGCGCGGTTCTGGACACTGCTTTGGGATTTCATCGGCATCCGCGGCAATGGTGAGCGCGAGCCGGTCGTGGTTGCCGATGACGGCATGGCCAGTGCGCGCTGGTTCCCCGGCGTGCACCTGAATTTTGCGCACAACCTGCTGCGCTTCGACGACGAGCGTGCATCGATCCGTTCGTTCGGCAGCGAGGGCGAGCGCGACGTGCTCAGCCATGCGCAGCTCGAGCGTCGCGTTGCTGCCTTGTCGGCGGCCATGCGTGCGTCGGGCATCACCGCGGGCGATCGCGTGGCGGCCTCGCTGCCGCACGGGCCCGAGGCGATCATCGCAATGCTTGCGGCAGCCAGCGTTGGTGCGACCTGGTTCAGCTGCCCGGCCAGCATGCCGCGCGACGAACTGGCACCCCTGCTGGCGGAGCTGCAGCCGCGCCTGCTGTTCGCGGAAACGGCCAGCGATCTGGCCGGGTTTGAATCGGTGCTGGCTGCTGGCGCAGCCGCCGTCGTGATGCGCGGACACGCGCCCGACGACGGGGCGGCGCTGTCCCTGCTCAGCTTCGTCGCCGAGCATGGCGACGCGCCGGTTGAATTCACGCCCCTGCCGTTCGACCACCCGCTTTACATCACAGTCGCAGCATCGCGCGGCAACAAACGCGAACTGCTCGTGCACGGCGCGGGTGGCACGCTGATCCAGCACCTGAAGGAACTGGTGCTGCACGCCGACCTCAAGCGCGAAGATCGGGTGTTCTTCCATGCCGACAACGATGCGATGTCCTGGTACTGGCTGGCGTCGTGCCTGTCGAGTGGTGCAACCCTGGTGCTGCACGCTGCTGCCGACCTGCCGCCGGACGGCGATGCGCTGTGGGACCTGGTGGATGCCGCCGGTGTCACCGTGCTTGGCGTGCACTCGAGCTGGCTCGACGCCTGTGCGCGATCCGGGCAGATTCCCCGCGAATCGCATCGCCTGCAGTCGCTGAAGACCATCCTCACCGCCGGCTCGCCGTTGACTGCCGACGGCTACGAATTTGTCTATCGGGATGTGAAGGACCGCGTTTTCCTCGCACCGGTCGCCACCGGCACCGATACGCTTGGCTGCCTGGCGATCGGCGCGCCGCTGTTGCCATTGTCGAGTGGCGAGATTCCGTGCCGGGCACTGGGCATCGCATTGCAGGTCCTCGATGCGGACGGCCAGCCGGTCGTTGGTGCTGAAGGCGACATGGCGGTTTGTGCTCCGTTCCCGTCGATGCCGCTCGGCTTCTGGAGCGACGAGGACGGTTCGCGATTCGCGGCGCGGTATTTTTCCCGGCATCCGGGCGTGTGGAGCCTGGGCGAGCGCGCGCTGCTGACCTCGCAGGACGCACTGGTCATCCAGGCGGCGTTGCTCTCCTAGATGGCGTCAGCCGGCCGCGGCGCGCTTGCGTCAGGCAGCAATCGGCACGCCTGTTTTGGCGCGCACTTCGGCGTCGGTCACGCCGGGCGCAGTCTCCACGACCACCAGTCCGCGCGGGGTCACGTCGAACACGCCCAGCTCGGTGATGATGCGATTGACGACGCCTACGCCGGTCAAGGGCAGCGTGCACTCGGGCAGGATCTTGGGCTCGCCGTGCTTGGTGGTGTGTTCCATCAGCACGACGACACGCTTCACGCCGGCGACCAGGTCCATCGCGCCGCCCATGCCCTTGACCATCTTGCCCGGCACCATCCAGTTGGCCAGGTCGCCGCGATCGGTAACTTCCATCGCGCCCAGGATCGCCAAGTCGATGTGCCCACCGCGGATCATCGCGAAGGAATCGTGGCTGCCGAAATAACTGGCACCGGCGCGCGCGGTGACGGTCTGCTTGCCGGCATTGATCAGGTCCGGGTCGATCTCGGCCTCGGTCGGGAACGGGCCGATGCCGAGCAATCCGTTCTCCGACTGCAGCCAGACATCCATCCCTTCGGGAATATGGTTGGCCACCAACGTCGGCAGGCCAATCCCGAGATTCACGTAAGCGCCATCGCTCAGCTCCTGCGCTGCGCGGGCGGCCATTTCATCGCGGTTCCAGGGCATGTCGTGTTCCTCAGGCGGTCCGGGTGGTGCGGTTTTCGATACGCTTTTGCGGCGTGGCGTTGAGCACGATGCGGTCCACGTAGATACCGGGCAGGTGCACCTGGTCCGGATCGATCGCGCCGATTTCGACGACTTGCTCGACTTCCACCACGCAGACCGCACCCGCCATCGCCGCGGCCGGATTGAAGTTGCGCGCGGTCTTGCGGAATACCAGGTTGCCGGCGCGATCGGCCTTCCACGCCTTCACCAGCGACACGTCCGATTTCAGCGCCGTTTCCAACACGTACTGGTGGCCATCGAACTCGCGCGTTTCCTTGCCCTCGGCAACGATGGTGCCGAAGCCAGTACGCGTGAAGAACGCCGCGATGCCTGCACCACCGGCGCGCAGGCGCTCGGCCAGCGTGCCCTGCGGATTGAACTCGAGCTCGAGTTCACCGGCGAGGTACTGCCGCTCGAATTCCTTGTTCTCGCCCACGTAGGACGAAATCATCTTGCGGATCTGCCGGGTGCTGAGCAGTTGGCCCAAGCCAAAGCCATCGATGCCCGCATTGTTGGAGATCACCGTCAGGTCGCGCACGCCGCTGTCGCGCAGTGCAAGGATCAGCGACTCGGGGATGCCGCACAGGCCGAAGCCGCCGACTGCGAGGGTCTGGCCGTCGTGGAGGATGCCGCGCAGGGCGTCGTCGGCGGAGGGATACAGCTTGTCCATGGCCGAACGGGCGGAGGTTGTGTTGCTGGCTGCCTGGGACACGATGCGGGACCCTTGCGATTCGATATCCGATTGTAACCCCGCCGATTGCGGCGCCGACTTGTACTTTTGGACGATGCAGGCAACTGCAACGATTGTCAGCGATCCGCACACCGCCTGTGGGCGCTAGCCAGGCTTGATAAACTGGCTCCCTGATTTCGCAGGCCCCGTGCATGCCAAGCGCTCCGCAGTTAGACGCAATGGCCCGGCCACGCTGGGAACTCGCGCTGGTGCTCGGGCTTCCGCTCGCCGCCGCACTGTGGCTGGGCTTCGACTCCAACTGGGATTTGCGCAACTACCATCTCTACAACCCGCACGCGTTGCTGGCCGGCAGGCACGCCGACATCGCCGCCGCGCAATTGCAGGGTTGGCACAGCCCTCTGCTCGACATCCCCATGTACCTGCTCGCCATGTCCGGCCTCCCGGCCAGAGTGGTGGCGATCTGGCTCGCGGTGCCGATGATGGTGGCACTCGCCTGCCTGCTGCGGCTGCAGCGTATGTGCTCGCCCGATGCACCAACGGCCATCGCGCGCGTGGCGCTTGTGCTGCTTGCCATCAGTGGCGCGGGCGCGTGGTCCACCTTCGCGCTGAGCATGAATGACGGTTTCGTCGCGGCAGGCATGCTCGCAGCACTTTGTATCGCGCTTGGACCGATCGGCGGCGCGCAGGGCCCGGTGATCGGGCGCACGAGGGCACTGCCGTGGCGATGGGTGGCAGCCGGCGCGGTCGCTGGCGGGATCGCGGGCCTCAAGCTCACGGCTGCCGGCTATTGCCTCGCATTGGCCGGCGCGGTGCTGGTGGGTGGTTCCGCGCCGGAGCGGCTGCGCAAATTGATTGCGTTGGCGGCAGGCGGCATCGTCGGGATGCTGCTTGCCTACGGGCCTTGGGGATGGCATCTGCAGCAGGCAACGGGCAATCCCTTCTTTCCTTACTTCAACCATTTGTTCAAGTCGCCGGAAGCCCTGCCCCTTCCCTACGTGGACGAGCGATTCCATCCGCGCAGCGTCGCCGATGCGTTGCTTGCGCCGATCCGCCTGTTGCGCACGACCGACGCGTTTTCCGAACTCAAGCTGCGCGACCCGCGGATGCTGCTGGGCCTGCTCGGATTTGCCTGGCTTGCATGGCGGACCCGGCGCAGCGGTCTGGAAGCGACTGCAATCACGACCCGACTTCGCGCCCTTGCTGTGTTCATGCTGCTGGGCTGCGCGCTCTGGCTGGCGCAAAGCGGCATCTACCGATATGCGGTCGTGCTGGAGATGCTGGGCGCGCTTGCCATGGTGCTCGTGCTGCAGCGTGTGCCGCGTGGCGGCGCGCTGGCCATCTCGGTCGCAGTGCTGCTGGTGAGCGCGGACACGCGCCGCCCCGACTGGGGGCGCGATGGCACAGGAGCATCCTTCGCCGAGCTGCGCGCTCCGTCTCTCGGCATCGGGGCGATGGTGCTGACCGCGAGCGGGGATCCGCTCGCCTACCTCGCACTGGGCCTGCCACGCGATGTTCCGCTGCTCGGCGTGGACAACAACTTCATCCAGCCCACGGCCTGCGACGGACTGCAGTCGCGCCTGTCGGCGCGCATCGTCCAGCAGCGCGGCCCGATCTGGTTGCTGGAGGATCCGGGCCAACCGGGCGCACGGTCGCGTGCCATGCTGGTCACCGACTACGGCCTGGTGCCCGGCGGCGACTGCCTCGCCTATCCCAACCCGCTCGGCCCGGCCCGCTTGTGCCGGCTGGTGCGCGCAGCTACCGCACGCGCGCCCTGCCAGGCTCAGCGCAAGTAGACGAACCGCCGCGACGCCACGAAATTGAACGCCAACCCGGCCAGCGACCCGATCGCCAGTGGCACGAGCTGCGCAGAATGCAGGCCAAGTCCCAGGCGAACCGCCAGGTAGAAGGCGGCGAAGTTCAAGCCAATGCCGATCGACTGCACGCCCAAATGGCGCAGGTACTCGTCGCGCTTGCGCCCCGGTGAACCCTTGGTGCGGAACACTAGACTGCGGTTAAGCCACCAAGTGACCATGCTCGCCGGAACGAAGGCCATCGCACGCGAGAGATAGATCGCCATGCCGGCAACTTGCGTGAGCAGCAGGAACAGCGCGGCATCGGTCGCGAATCCGGCGCAACCCACCATTGCGAAGCCCGCCGCCTGCTTCCACCACGGCGCTGCCTGGCGTCCTCGCACGGCGGGCGCGTCGACCTGCCGCCCGGACTCGGGTGCCACGGGATCCATCTTGTGTCCTGCGCGCAGCGCGCCGACGGTGGGCTCAACGGTGATGGTGGGTGCAGACATCGGGCGTGGCAAGCGCGAGAGCGGCCCGATCCCCGGGACGGTATAATCCGGCGTTTCGCGCAAAGGGAATTGCAGAAGCGATGATCAAGGTCACGATCTTTGGCGCCGGCTATGTCGGCCTGGTCACGGGAGCCTGCCTGGCGGAAGTCGGACACCACGTCGTCTGCGTCGATACCGACGGCGCCAAGGTGGCGGCACTGGAGCGGGGCGAGGTCCCCATCTTCGAACCCGGCCTGGCAGAGCTGATCGTGCGCAACCGCGATGCGGGCCGGCTACGCTTCACCGTCGATGCACAAGTCGCGGTGGAACACGCAGACGTGCATTTCATCGCCGTCGGGACCCCGCCGGGCGAGGATGGACACGCGGACATCCGCCAGGTGCTAGCCGTCGCCGACACCATCGGGCGCCATCTTTCCAGGCCCGGGATCATTGTGGACAAGTCCACTGTTCCTGTGGGTACCGCGGACCGGGTGACGGCGGCCGTCGCCGCAGCCCTCGCGATCCGGCAGGCCCAGATCGGCTTCGAGGTCGTGTCCAATCCCGAGTTCCTGAAGGAAGGCGACGCGATCCGCGATTGCTTGCGGCCCGACCGCATCGTGATCGGCTCCGGCAGCGAAAGCGCCATCGAGGCGATGAAGCGCCTGTACGCGCCGTTCAATCGCAACCACGAGCGGTTGGTCATCATGGACGTGCGCTCGGCCGAGCTGACCAAGTATGCCGCCAACGCGATGCTGGCCACGAAGATCAGCTTCATGAACGAAATCGCCAACATCGCCGAACGCGTTGGCGCGGACGTGGAAATGGTCAGGCTCGGCATCGGCTCTGATTCCCGCATCGGCTATTCCTTCATCTACCCCGGTGCAGGCTACGGCGGCTCGTGTTTCCCGAAGGACGTGCAGGCGCTTGGCCGGTCCGCGGCGGAGCATGGCTATGTGGCGACGCTGCTGGATGCCGTGGAATCGGTCAACAAGGCACAGAAGTCCAAGCTCGCGCAGCTCGCGGCGCGGCATTTCGACGGCCAGCTCGCCGGCAAAGTATTCGCGATCTGGGGTCTGTCGTTCAAGCCGAACACCGATGACGTGCGCGAGGCACCGAGTCGCGTGCTGATCGCGGAATTGCTGTCGGTGGGCGCGCGCGTGCAGGCCTTCGACCCGGAAGCGGACACTTCGGGATTCACGGCGATCCCAGGTGCCAGAGAAGGTTTGCGGTTTTGCGACAACCAGGACGATGCCCTGCAGGGTGCCGATGCGCTCGTGGTCGTGACCGAATGGAAGCAGTTCCGAAATCCCGACTTCGACGCCATGCGTGCGCAGCTGCGCGCTGCGGTGGTCTTCGACGGCAGGAATATCTTCGATCCGCGCCAGGTCGAGGCCGCAGGGCTGGCCTACTACGGCATCGGTCGCGGTCGATCCGTCGCCAGCCCGACATCAGCCTAGCCAAGGCCAGGCTCGACTGGGCACCGACGATGGACCTCGACGTCGTACTCGGGAAAACGATCGCCTACTTCGACGCCTCGCTGGGTACCGACGACGCATCTGGCGCCTGAACCGGCGCGGGGCTCAGCGGCACTGATAGTCCACCTGCTTGATGCTGTGCCGGAACGGGTCGGTGAGGTCGTCGGTGTACTCGCCCATCAACAGGCGATGCGTGGGAAGGAAATGCCCCCGGAAATACGCGCTCATGCCGGCGATCCTCTCGCCGCGCGGCGTAAGCCGCACGCAACCGTCGTCGTCGTCGTCGTAAACCCGGGCCACGATCACCAGCTTGGGGCCGAGCATGTTCCAACCGACCCACTTTGTCGGCGCGGCGCCAAGTTTACCCGGCCGCCGGGATTCATGCCCGCGACGGGATATGTACAATGGATTACCCTGTCTCAGGGCGACATCGCGCCACCCCCCTGCGCCGAATCCCG
>JBKJMY010000189.1:0-5967 GCA_046596115.1 Arenimonas sp. | reverse complement strand
TCACCGACCAGGGACTGAAGCTGTCGGACATCGCCGACATCACTCTCAAGCCACAGCGGCAAGGCGTCGGGCGCAGGCTGGATGGACGCCCGGCCGTGGGCCTGGATATATTCCGCGAGCAGTCGGCAAACCTCGTCGATGCCTCGCGCAGTGTCCTGGCCGAGATCGACGAGATCAAGCGGTCCCCGGAACTGGCCGGCGTGCAGATCAAGGTCTTCGATAACCAGGCCGACAGCGTCACGGACTCGATCAAGGAACTGGTCAAGGCCGGCGCCATCGGTTCGCTGCTCTCGCTGCTGGTGCTGTATTACTTCCTTCGGCATTGGCCCAGCACGCTGATGGTGACCCTGGCGATCCCGGTGTGCATCATCATGACGCTGGGCGCGATGTATTTCTTCGGCATCACGCTCAATATCCTGTCCATGATGGGACTGCTGCTGGGCATCGGCATGCTGGTCGACAATGCCGTGGTCGTGGTCGAGAGCATCTACCAGTACCGGGAGCGCTGGCCGGATAACCCGATGCGTTGCGCCATCGAAGGCACGCGTGCGGTTCAGATCGCGATCAGCGCCGGCACCCTGTCGAGCATCATCGTTTTCCTGCCAAACCTGTTCGGCAAGACCAACATGATCAGCATCTACCTGTCACAAGTGGCGCTGACGATCACCATTTCCCTGTTGTGCTCCTGGCTCATCGCGGTCAGCCTGATCCCGATGATCAGCGCGCGCCTGGCGACGCCACCGGCGATCACCACGGCGCACGGCTTCATTCCAGCGCTGACCCGCAACTACGGCCGCCTGTTGCGCTGGTCGCTGGACCATCGCGGCAAGGCGCTCTTGGCCATTGCAGTCATCGTCGCCGTCAGCATGGTGCCGGCAAAGCTGACCAAGATCGACATGTTCGGACAGGACCCGAGCAAGGAACTTGGCATGTACTTCAACTGGAAGGGTGCCTACAGCCTTGAGCAGATGTCCGACGAGGTCGCCAAGGTCGAGACGTTCCTGGAAGCCCGGCGCAAGCAATACCACATCAAGCAGATCTACTCGTTCTACGCGGAGCAGGGCTGGGGCGGCATCAAGCTGACCCTGGATGACGACAAGTCGATCGATCCCAAGGCAGTACAGGAACAGATTCGCAAGGACCTGCCGAAGCTGGCCCGCGCGGAGATTGGTTTCCAGGGCAGCAGCAATGGCGGTGGCGGCGCCGCCAACGAGGTGCAGTTCTACCTCACCGGCGATTCCACCGACGAACTTCAGGCGCTGGGTGTGGACTTGCTGCCCCTGCTTTCGAAGCGGCCGGAACTTCGCGACGTCCGGATTGATTCGGGTGACGAGAACAGCGAATTCCAGGTCACGGTGAACCGGGAACGTGCCGCGACGTATGGCTTCAGCGCGCAGGAGGTCGCCCAGTACATCGGGATTGCACTGCGCGGCTCGCCGTTGCGCGAATTCCGCCGTGGTGATGCCGAAGTTCCGGTGAACGTCCGGTTTGCCGGCGCCGAGCAATTCCGCATCGAGGACATGTCAAGCCTGAGCTTGCAGCGCGCCGATGGCAGCAGCGTGCCCTTGCTGTCGCTGGTGGACGTGCAGATGCGCCGCGGTGCGTCGCAGGTCTACCGGCAGAACCGCCAGACGGGACTGGGGATCAAGGCGGCGATTGCCGGTACCTCGACCAATGACGACGCCCGCAAGGCGGTGGAGACAGTACTGGGCGCGACACAGTTCAAGCCCGGTTATGCCTGGGACTGGGGCCAGTCCCAGCAGGATGACGACCAGGCCGGCATGCAGATGCTGATCAACATGGGGATTGCGCTGGTGCTGATCCTGGTGGTGATGGCGGCGCTGTTTGAGTCCCTGCTGTTCCCGCTGGCCATCCTGAGCAGCATCTTGTTCTCATTTCTGGGCGTGTTCTGGCTTTTCGCCTTCACCGGCACGTCGTTCTCGATCATGGCGCTGATCGGCATGCTGGTGTTGATGGGCGTTGTGGTGAACAACGGTATCGTGATGGTCGACCACATCAATGCGCTGCGGCGTGCGGGCAAGTCACGCACCGACGCGCTGGTCGAGGGCAGCAAGGAGCGACTGCGCCCGATCCTGATGACCATGGGCACGACCATCCTGGGCATGCTCCCGCTGTGCTTCGCTGGTACGCAGATCGGTGGCGACGGCCCGCCGTATTACCCGATGGCCCGTGCCGTCGCCGGCGGACTGGCATTCTCGACCGTGGTCAGCCTGCTGTTCCTGCCGACCATCTATGCCTTGCTCGACGACACCGGCATTGCGATGCGTCGGATCATCGGACGGGCGCGGGACGCGGCACCACTGCGTCCGCTGGCAGGCCCCGCCAGTTGACGCAGATCAACCCAGGCCGTGGATGACTTTGGCGCCGGCAATCCACACCGCCAGCGACGTGCCCAGGTTGGCCAGCATGAAGTTGACGAACACCCGGGCAAACCGGTTGTGCCACCAGCCTTTGAGCGTCCCCGTGTCCTGACGCAGGTTGAGCATGTCCTCGTAGGTTGGCTTGCGCAGCCATGCCTCGATGAACGCGCTGACCATTCCGGAACTCAGCGCAGGGATCAGCGGCGTGATCGGGGACGCGAGGGCCGCGCCGAGCACGGACAGCGGATGCGCGCCTGCGGCGATCGCCCCGAGCGCGCCGCCGATCGCGGTGATCACCACCCAGTCCAGCACCAGTTTGGCGCCGACGTGAAACCCGCCGTGCCAGAAGCCCCAGCCGAACGCAGCCAGCAAGAGGCCGCCGATGACGATCGAGAACCATGGGATGTTGCTTGGCGGCTTGACGAAATCGAGCGAGCTGACTGTTGCCGTCGGATCTTCGCTGCCTTCCGCCAGCGCGATGCGCAGTCCCTTCAGGTGCCCGGCGCCGACCACCGCCAACACTTCGCGCGGCGGCGGTGATTCGGCCGCGATCGCGCGCAGCTTGGCCGCCATGTAGCGGTCGCGCTCGTTGATCAAGGCCTCGAACAACTGCGGTGTCTGCGCGGCGAATTCACCGAAGCTCGACTCCAGCATGTCGCCCTGCTTGAGTTTTTCGATTTCCGCTTCCTCAACCTGCTCGTCGTCGAACAGGCTGGTTCCCAGTCCCGCCATCAGCTTGCTGCGACCCCAGAACCCGAGCGCATACCAAGCCCGCCGCAGGGTCACGCCGACGTCCCGATCAATCAGTCGCAGCCCAAGTCCGCGCTCGGTCGCGCCAAGCGCAGCCGTCTTGAGTTCGGCGCCCGGCTCGACGCCCAATTGCTCGGCCAGCCGGCGCTGGTAGGCGGCCAGCGCGAGATTGGCTGCTACCAGGCCGATCTTGCCGTCGCGGATGATCTGGAACAGATCGAGCTTGGCCATCGCATCGGGATCAGTGAGCGCGCGATGGCGATTGGCGTCCAACTCCACCGCGATGCTGTCGTAGCGGCCGCTCTCGACCTCGCGGCGCACGGCCTCGATGCTGGCGCGGGAGACGTGCGCGGTGCCGAGCAGGGTGTAGCGAACACCGTCGCGCACGACGATGGCATGTGGCTGTCCGTGCAGGCCGCCGCCGTGGTCCTGGCTGCCCGGGGTACTGTCGTCGCCGCTGCCGTTGTCGCCCAAGCTACTGTCGTCGCCGCTGCCGTTGTCGCCCAAGCTGTCGTTGTCCATACTGTCATTGCCGCTGCTGTGATTGCCGCTGCCGGTGGGGATGTCGTCCATCAATCGCGATACCGTTTGAGAAGATCGTCGTAGGCGTCGATGCGGCGGTCGCGCAGGAACGGCCAGATGCGGCGCACGTGTTCACTGCGCGCGAGGTCCACCTCCACCACCAGCACCTGCGGCTGCGCGTCGGCTTCCGCGAGGAACTCGCCCTGTGGCCCGAGGACGTGGCTGTTGCCCCAGAAATCGATGCCCGCGCCATCCAGCGGCGACTGCTCGTGGCCCACGCGATTGCAGCTGAGCACCGGCAAGCCGTTTGCGACTGCGTGCCCGCGATGGCTGAGGATCCAGGCGGAGCGCTGGCGATCCTTTTCGTCTTGCGCATCGGTCGGATCCCAACCGATTGCCGTCGGATACAGCAGCAATTCCGCGCCAGCCAGTGCCATCAGGCGCGCAGCTTCGGGATACCACTGGTCCCAGCACACCAGCACGCCGAGGCGGCCGACGCTGGTGTCGATCGGATGGAAGCCGAGGTCGCCAGGCGTGAAATAGAATTTTTCGTAGAACCCCGGATCATCCGGGATATGCATCTTCCGGTAGCGGCCCACCAGGCGTCCGTCGGACTCGAGCACGACGGCGGTGTTGTGATACAGGCCGGCAGCGCGACGCTCGAACAGTGAACCGACGATCACCACGCCATGCGCCTTGGCAAGCGCGCCCAGGCGCTCCGTGCCCGGACCGGGGATCGGCTCGGCGCGATCGAACTCGGACACGCTCTCGTGCTGGCAGAAATAGGCGCCGTTGTGCAACTCCTGCAATAGCACCAGGCGCGCGCCCGCGGCTGCGGCTTCGGCCACGCGCTCGGAAATGCGGTCGAGGTTGGCCTCGACGCTTCCCTGGTGACGCTCTTGCACCAGCGCGACCTTCAATGTGTGGCTCTCGGTCATGACAGCAACCCCTGCGGAAGCTGCATGGTAAGGCAATGCAGGCTGCCGTTCTGCCAGATCAGGGCGCGGCACGGCACTTGCACGATCTCGCGGCCTGGGAACGCATCGGCCAGCACGGCCGCGGCGGCCGCGTCGGCGGGATCGGCATATGCGGGCATCAGCACCGCGCCATTGATGATCAGGAAGTTTGCATACGACGCCGCAAGTCGCCTGCCACCGTCGAAGATTGGCTGTGGCCAGGGCAGTTCGAACAGGCGATAGGCAGATCCGTCTTCACGTCGGAACGCGGCCAGTTCGCCAGCCATCGCCTGCAATTGTTCGTATTGGGAATCGCCAGGGTCCTGGCAGCCCTGGTAGACGATTGCGTCGGCAGCGGCAAAGCGCGCCAAGGTGTCAATGTGTGCGTCGGTGTCATCGCCTTCCAGGTAACCGTACTCAAGCCAGAGCGTGCGGTCCTGGTGCAGCCAGGCTTCAAGGCGCGCCTGGATGATGTCGCGTGCCAGTTCCGGATGCCGCTCATGCAGGCAGCGCCAGGTGGACAGCAGCGTGCCCTGGCCGTCGGTCTCGATGGCGCCACCTTCAAGCGCGAAGTCGATCCGTTCGCGATGCGCATCCTGGAAGCAATCACGCGACACCAGCGTGCGGACGATCTGGTCATCGCGACCGGCCTCGAACTTCCCGCCCCAGGCGGTGAAATGGAAATCCAGCAGGCGGAAGCGTTTGCCGTCGCGCAGCGTGACCGGACCTGAATCGCGCAGCCAGGTATCGTCGTAAGGCAGCAACTCGAAGCGGACTCGTCCCGGATCGCTCCCGGCCCCGGCCAACAGGGCCCGTGCGCGCGATTCCAGCGCCTGGTCTGCGACACAGATCAACACCGGCTCGAACCGGGTGATTGCCGCCACCAGGGCGACGTAGGTCGCCTCGACCGCATCAAGCCGCTCGGCCCAATCGGTACCGGTGTGCGGCCAGGCGATCAGGACGGCCGACTGGGGCTCCCACTCGGCCGGGAATCGAAGTTCAGACATGCTCAGGGGGCAACCGGCGCCGGGCCGATCTCCAACGCACTGGCCTTGGCCAGTACGGCGTCCACCACGTGGCTGTTCTCGAAATACACCGAGAAGGTCGGGTACTGCCATCGGGTGATTGGCGGCGTATGCACGCTGCCGCCACCGACCGGCGCGAGCTTGCGTTGCGGGGCGCCGTAGTGCGCCTCGACTTGGGACATCGACGCGCCGCGGTGCGGCAGGTCGCTGGACCTGGCCGCGGCTACCCGTTCGATCAGCAGGGTGTCGGCCACGGCAGGGGCAGCGGCAAGGGCGAGCAGGATGGCGAGGATGGCAACGGGGGCTTTCATCAGGTTCTCCGGGCGTGGGGGG
>JBKJMY010000138.1:0-12765 GCA_046596115.1 Arenimonas sp. | reverse complement strand
CCGTGGTGAGGGCGCTGGCGGCCTTGGCGATACCAAAGTCCATCACCATCGCCTCGCCTTCGTACAGCATGATGTTTTCGGGTTTGATATCCCGGTGCACGATGCCCTGGCGGCTGGCGTAGTCAATCGCTGCGGCGATGCCGCGCGCGTGATGGACGGCTTCCTCGATGCTGAGTTGCTGCTCGCGATCCAGACGCTCGCGCAGTGACTCGCCCTCGACGTAGGGCATCACGTAGTAAAGCAGCTTGTCCAGGCTACCGGAATCGAACAGCGGCAGGATATGCGGATGGCTCAGCCGCGCCGCGACTTCGATTTCCTGGAGGAAGCGCTCGGCGCCCATGCTGGCCGCCAGTTCCGGATGCAGCACCTTGATCGCCACGGAGCGCCGATGCTTGCAGTCCTGGGCCAGGAACACCGAAGACATGCCTCCACGTCCAAGTTCACGGTCAATGGTGTAGGAGCCTTCCAGCGCGGAGCGAAGGGTTTCGATCGGGAGTGCAGCCGGCTGTGCCATTTACATTGCCCTCAACAAGGCCAGATAGCGGGGTTCCGAACGGATGGCGTCAAGGTCGCTGTCGTGTTGCAGCCAGTCCTTGTCGCCCCAGCCCTTGCTCACCGCTTGCTCGAGTGCATCAAGGCATTCCTCTATCTTGCCAAGCACGCCGTAGGTGCAGGCCACGTTGTACAACAACATCGGGTCTTCCGGGTCCACCGCCATGGCGCGCGCTGCATATTCGGTTGCGCGGATCGGGTCGTTGATGACCGCGCGGGCAGTTGCGCCGAGGATCAAGGCGCGAGCATCGTCGGGATTGAGTTCAAGGTGCTGTTCGACCAGCTTTGCCGCGCGTCGATTTGCAGCCTCGGCTTCGTTCTGCCTTCCGAGCGACTTCAGCGCCTGGCTTTGCAGCCTCGGGATTTCGTAGTCCTCGGGCCGCAGCGCGATGGCGCGGTCGAACAGGCGAATGACCTCCTCATAATTGCCTTGCGACAGATGCATGCGGGCGAACCAGGAAACTGCATCGAACAGCTTCGGGTCAAGCTCAATTGCGATTTCGAATTCGCGCTAGCTTCCTCGAAGTTCTTGCTCAGCGAGACCGCGATGCCTCGCGACAGATGTGCCTCGGCGAGGTCCGGGGCCAACTCCAGTGCCCGGTTGCTGGCGATATCAGCCTGGCGCAGATGGAAGTCGCGTGCATCGAAATAGGTGTAGAGCAGCGAATAACAGTCCGACACGCCGGCGTAGGCGAGTGCGTACTGCGGGTCGATCTCGATCGCCTTGTTGAACATCTGCCGCGCGTAGTCCAGGCTCTTGCGCCGATGCTGGTGGAAGTATTGCCGGCCGCGCAGGTAGTAGTCATAGGCCTCGACATTGACCGCGCGCACCTTCTCGATCTGTTTCTTCTCGCCCTCGCTCAGGATGACCCGCAGCGCCTTGACGATGGCCTGCGAGATGTCATCCTGGATCGCGAACACATCCTCCATCTCGCGGTCGTATCGTTCCGACCACAGGTGGTAGCCGTCGGCCACGTTCACAAGCTGCGCGGTGATGCGCAGCTTGTTGCCCATGCGCCGAACGCTGCCTTCGAGCACCGTGGAGACTTTCAGCTTCTTGCCGATCTCGCCAATGTCCTCGTTGCGGCCCTTGAAGGCGAACGAGGACGTGCGCGAAGCAACCCGCAGCGCCTGGATCTTGGTCAGCGCGTTGATGATTTCCTCGGCCATTCCGTCGCTGAAGGCATCGGTCTCTTCATCCGTGCTCCGGTTGGCAAACGGCAGCACCGCGACTGACTTGGCCATGGACACCGGTGGTTGCGAGAGGACAGTGGTGTCGTTGGGCGTGCTCAGGCTGCCGGATACCAAGGCCTGGCCGAACTGCCCGGTCGAGTTGAACCGCGCGTTGGGCTCCATCGCCATGGCCTTGATGACGGCGCGCTCGATGGTTTCCGGCACGGCGGCGCGCAGATCGCGCACCGGCCGCGGCTTTTCGGTGAAGCGCTTGGTCATCACCGCCTGCGGTGTGGCGCCGCTGAAGGGTCGCTCGCCGGTGAGCATCTCGTACATCATGCAGCCCAGGCTGTACTGGTCGCTGCGGCCGTCGAGATTCAAGTCGCCCGCGGCCTGCTCGGGGCTGACGTAAGCGGGGGTGCCGACCATCATGCCAGTCTGCGTCAGCGTCTCGGAACCGACGCCGCTCATGGCCTTGGCGATGCCGAAGTCCATGACCATCGCTTCGCCCTCGTACAGCATCACGTTTTCCGGCTTGATATCGCGATGCACGACGCCCTGCCGGTTGGCGTAGTCGAGCGCCGATGCGATCGCGCGGCCGTGGTGCACGGCCTCGTCGATGGACATCAGCTGTTCGCGGTCCAGGCGCTCGCGCAGCGACTCCCCTTCGACGTAGGGCATGACGTAGTACAGCATGCCGTCCAGGTTTCCGGAGTCGTAGAGACCAAGGATATGCGGATGGTTGAGTCGCGCGGCCAACTGGATTTCCTGCAGGAAGCGTTCCGGGCCGACGCTGGCAGCCAGCTCGGGATGCAGGACTTTGATCGCGACAGCGCGGCCGTGCTTGCAGTCCTGCGCCAGGAACACCGCGGACATACCGCCGCGGCCAAGCTCGCGGTCAACGGTGTAGGCACCATCGAGTGCATTGCGCAGTCGGTCGATCGGCAGGATGGGCGCTGCGCTCATGCCTACATCGCCCTCAGCAGTTTTTCATAACGCGGGTCGTTACGGATCGGGTCCAGATCGCTGTCGTGCTCCAGCCAGCTCTTGTCGCCCCAGCCATTGGCCACCGAGCGTTCAAGCGCGTCGAGCGCTTCGGAAACCTTGTGGGAGCAGGCGAGCATGCAGGCGGCGTTATAGAGCATGCGGGGGTCGTCGGGGTCCACGGCCATGGCGCGGTTCGCGTAGTCGACCGCGCGCTCCTGGTCACCGACGGTCGCGTAGAGCGCAGCTGCAGTCATCAAGGCGCGCGAATCTTCCGGGTGCAGCTCCAGGAAACGTTCGACCAACACGATATGGCGGCGGCAGACATCCAGGCACTCGGCCTCGCGTCCCAGCGAGCGCAGGGCCTGGGCAATGAACTTGCCGGGCAGGTAGTCATCCGGCCGCACTTGCGCGGCGCGCTCGAACAGGCTGATCGCATGCTCGTACAGGCCATGCGAGAGCTCATTGCGGCCGTACCAGAACAGCGCATCAAAGGACTTCGGATCCAGTGCAATGGCGCGCTCGAATTCCTGCCTGGCTTCCTCGAAGCGCTTGCTCAGCGACACGGCCATGCCGCGCGCCAAGTGTGCCTCCGCCAGGTCTGGCTCCAGCGCCAGCGCCTTGCTGCTGGCTGCCTCCGCCTGGCGCAGGTTGTACTCGCGCGAGTCGAATCGACCGTAAAGCTCGGAGTAGCACAACGCAAGCGCAGCATGGGCCAGGGCGTACCCGGGGTCCAGTGCAATCGCCTTGTCGAACATCTGCTGCGCGTGGTCCATGCTGCGGCGACGCATCTGGTGGAAGCTCTGGCGGCCGCGCAGGTAAAACTCGTAAGCCTCGAGGTTGACCGCGCGCGCCTTCTCGATCTGTTTTTTCTCGTCTTCGCTCAGGATCACGCGCAGCGCCTTGACGATGGCTTGCGAGATATCGTCCTGGATGGCGAACACATCCTCGGCATCGCGGTCGTAGCGCTCCGACCACAGGTGATAGCCGTCGGCCACGTTGACCAACTGCGCGGTGATGCGCAGCTTGTTGCCCATCTTGCGCACGCTGCCTTCGAGCACGGTGGAGACCTTCAGCTTGCGGCCGATCTCGCCGATGTCCTCGTTTTTTCCCTTGAAAGCGAACGATGAGGTCCGCGAGGCCACTCGCAGCGCCTGGATCTTGGACAGCGCGTTGATGATTTCTTCCGCCATGCCATCGGTGAAGTATTCGTTCTCCGGGTCGTTGCTCATGTTGGCGAACGGCAGCACCGCGACGGATTTGGCAGCGGAGACCACGGGTGTTGGAATGACCATCGTGTCGAACGGCGTACTCGTGCTGCCCGAGGCCAGCGCCTGGCCAAATTGCCCGGTGGTAGCGAAGCGCATCGCAGCGTCGATGGCCATGGCCTTGGACACCGCGCGTTCCAGCCCATCCGGCACCGCCGAGCGAATCGCGCGCATCGAACGCGCGGTCTCGGTCAGGCGCCGGGTCATGACAGCCTGCGGATTGCTGCCGGTGAAGGGGCGCTCGCCGGTGAGCATTTCGTAGAGCATGCAGGCCAGGCTGTATTGGTCGCTGCGGCCATCGATGCTCTCGACGCCAGCGGCCTGCTCGGGACTGACGTAGGCGGGTGTGCCCACCATCATCCCGGTCTGGGTCAGCGTCTCCGAGCCGGCGGAGCTGACGGCCTTTGCGATGCCGAAGTCCATCACCATCGCCTCGCCTTCGTACAGCATCACGTTCTCGGGCTTGATGTCCCGATGCACGACGCCCTGGCGATTGGCGTAATCCAGCGCCGAGGCAATCGCCTGGCCGTGCTTGATGGTTTCCTCGACGCTGAGCTGGCGCTCGCGATCGAGCCGCTCGCGTAGTGACTCGCCTTCGACATAGGGCATGACGTAGAACAGCATGCCATCGGCATTGCCGGAGTCGAACAACGGCAGGATATGCGGGTGGTTCAGTCGCGCGGCGAGTTTGATTTCCTGCAAGAAGCGGTCGGGGCCCAGATTGGCGGCCAGGTCCGGATGGAGCACCTTGATTGCCACGAAGCGGTCATGCCGGCAATCCTGCGCCAGATATACCGAGGACATTCCACCCCGGCCCAATTCGCGGTCGATCGTGTATGAATTCACGAGCGCAGTACGCAGGCGGTCGATTGGCAGGGCTGGGACGTGCGACATCAGAAAAAATCCTCCAGTGGGTTACATGGCATCGAGCAAAGCTTTGAACCGCGGTTCCGCGCGCACCGAATCCAGGTCGCTGTCATGCTCGACCCAGTCCTTGTCGCCCCAGCCCTGGTTGACGGCTTTCTCCAGCGCATCGATGCATTCCTTCTTCCGGTCCAGGATGCCGAAGGCGCAGGCGACGTTGTAGAGCACCATCGGATCTTCCGGATCCACCGCCATGGCGCGCGCTGCGTAATACGCTGACCGCTCTTCGTCGCCCACATTGGCGGCGGCGCTGGCGCCCATGATGCAAGCGCGGGCGTCATCGGGATGCTGCTCGAGGTGGTGCGCGATCAGCTTGGCCTGTCGGCGGTAATAGACCTGTGCTTCCTCATGCTTGCCGAGTGACTTCAGAGCCAGGCCCACGAAGGCCAGGCACTGGTAGTCCTCGGGGCGCAGGACGGTCGCGCGCTCGCCCAGGCGTACTGCGTCTTCGTACTTGCCCTGCGACAGCTTGGCCTGGGCATAGTGGTAGGGTGCCTCAAACAAATTCGGATCCAGCCGCATCGCTTCCTCGAACTCCGCCGAAGCCTCGTCGTAGCGTTTGCTCAACGAGGTGGCGATGCCCTTGGCGACGTGTGCCTCGGCCAAGTCCGGCTCCAGCTCCAGCGCCTTGCTGCTGGCGGCGATGGCCTGACGCAGGTTGAAGTCTCGCGCATCGAAAAAGCTGTATAGCATCGAATGGCAATTGGCGACGCCGGCATGGGCGCGCGCATAGGCGGGGTCGATCTCGATTGCCTTGTTGAACATCTGCCGCGCATATTCCAGACTCTTGCGGCGCAGCTGGTGCACGTGCTGCATGCCGCGCAGGTAAAAATCGTAGGCTTCGATATTGACGGCGCGCGCCTTCTCGATCTGCTTTTTCTCGTCGTCGCTCAGGATCAGCCGCAGCGCCTTGACGATGGCCTGGGAAATGTCATCCTGGATGGCGAACACATCCTCCATCTCGCGGTCATAGCGCTCCGACCACAATTGGTAGCCATCAGCGACATTGACCAACTGCGCGGTGATGCGCAGGCGGTTGCCCATCTTGCGCACGCTGCCTTCCAGCACCGTTGAGACCTTGAGCTTCTTGCCGATCTCGCTGATGTCCTCGTTCTTGCCCTTGTAGGCGAACGCCGAGGTGCGCGAGGCAACCCGCAACGACTGCACCTTGGACAGGGCGTTGATGATTTCCTCGGCCATGCCGTCGGTGAAGTAGCCCTGGTCGAGCTCGGGGCTCATGTCGGCAAACGGCAGCACGGCCACAGACTTGGCCAGCGATACTGCGGCCTGCGGCATCACCACGGTATTGATCGGCGTGTGCTGCCCGGTGGTTGCCAGGGCTTGGGCGAACTGCGAGGAACTGTTGAAGCGCAGCGCCGGATCGGTGGCCATGGACTTGGACACTGCGCGCTCGACGTGCTCGGGAATGGCGGCACGCATGGTACGCAATGGCTTGGCGGTTTCGGTGAACCGCTTGGCCATCACTGCCTGTGCGGTGGGACCGCTGAACGGGCGCTCGCCCGTGAGCATTTCGTACAACATGCAGCCCAGGCTGTACTGGTCGCTGCGGCCATCGAGGTTGGTTTCGCCGGCAGCCTGCTCGGGGCTGACATAGGCCGGCGTACCAACCATCATCCCGGTCTGCGTGAGCGTTTCGGAGCCGGCGGCGCTCAGCGCCTTGGCGATGCCGAAATCCATCACCATGGCCTCGCCTTCGTACAACATCACGTTCTCGGGCTTGATGTCCCGGTGCACGATTCCTTGGCGATGGGCGTAGTCCAGCGCGGACGCAATTGCGCGGCCGTGGTGGATGGCTTCCTCGATGCCCAGCTGCTGCTCGCGATCCAGCCGCTCGCGCAAGGATTCGCCTTCGACATAGGGCATGACGTAATACAGCATGCCGTCGGCATTGCCCGAATCGAACAGCGGCAGGATGTGCGGATGGTTGAGCTTCGCTGCAAGCTTGATTTCCTGCAGGAAGCGGTCTGGGCCGAGGCTGGCCGCAAGCTCCGGATGCAGCACTTTGATCGCGACAGCGCGATCGTGCTTGCAATCCTGTGCAAGGAACACTGCCGACATGCCGCCGCGACCCAGTTCCCGGTCGATGACGTAAGTCTGGTCAAGCGACTCCCGGAGTCGATCGATCGGCAGTCCTGGGACTTGCTGCATGCGCACCCCCCTTGCGGCTGAAGCCCCATGCTATCAGCATCGGCGCGGGGCTTCAGGCGCCACCCGTGGACGCGCGCAGCGCAGACCAGCGGATGCTTTGCCGCCACTGGTAGCGTTGAACTACGGCGATCACACAGGCTTGAGCAGTGCTGCCAGGCTCGCAGTCCGCGGCAGAATCCGGGTGAAATAAGCGGTGGCATCGCGCACGTGCGGATTGTCGGCCGTCGCTCCAGCCTGTGCCGCGGCGCGCGCGTGCCAGTAGGCGAGCGTGACGTAGCCGGAATAAAACAGGAAATCGACCGCGCATTCGCCGACGACTTCCGGGTCAGTGCCGGCCCTGCGCGCAATGTCCATGGTCAGCTCGCCCCAGCGCTTGGTCGCCTCAGCCAGCGGCAGGACAAAGCCATGCATATCCACGTTGCCGGCCTGTTCTTCGCAGAACGTCTGGATCATTCCAAGGAACTGCCGCATGCCGACACCTTGCAGTTGCAGGATCTTGCGCCCGAGCAGGTCCATCGCCTGCACCTGGGTGGTGCCCTCGTAGATGGTGGTGATGCGCGCGTCGCGCGCGAGCTGCTCCATCCCGGTGTCGCGGATGTAACCGGCACCGCCGAATACCTGCAGCGCGTCGGAGGTCACCTCGACCGACCATTCGGTCAGGCAGGCCTTCACGATTGGCGTCAGGAAGCCCAGCAGAGCCTCCGCGTTTGCCCGCTCGGTGTCGTCGCTGGTGCGCTCGATGATGTCCACCTGCAGTGCGGCATGCAGGGCCAGCATCCGGCTGCCTTCGGTCAGCGTGCGGCAGGTGGCGAGCAGCTTGCGCACCGGGCCGTGCACGTTGATCGGGTCGGCCGGTTTGTCGGGGAATTTCGCACCGGACAGGGCGCGGCCCTGCAGACGCTCACTGGCGTAGTGCTCGGCATTCTGGGTGGCGCGTTCCATCAGGCCGAGGCCTTGCAGGCCAACCGCCAGGCGCGCGGTATTCATCATGGTGAACATGGCATTGAGGCCCTTGTTCGGTTGCCCGATCAGGTAGCCCTGGGCGCCGTCGAAGTTCATCACGCACGTGGACGAGCCGTGGATGCCCATCTTGTGTTCGATCGACGCACAGCGCAGGGCATTGCGCTCGCCCATCGCGCCATCGCGGCCGACCTTGAACTTGGGTACGATGAACATCGAGATGCCCTTGGTACCGACGGGCGCATCCGGCAACCGCGCCAGCACCAGGTGGATGATGTTCGGGGTCAGGTCGTGCTCGCCACCGGTGATATAGATCTTGGTGCCGCGGATGGCATAGCTGCCATCGCCGGACGCCGAAGGCTCGGCGCGGGTCCGCAACATGCCCAGGTCGGTACCGGCTTGCGGCTCGGTCAGGCACATGGTGCCGGTCCAGGTGCCGGCAATGATCGGCGCCAGGAAGGCCGCTTTCTGCCAGTCGTCGCCATGGTGCTTGAGCGCCTCGATGGCGCCGTGCGAGAGCAGGGAATAGTTGGCCCAGCCGAGGTTGGCGCCGTCGAGCATTTCCTTGACCCCTGCGCCCAGGCTCTCCGGCATGGCCTGTCCGCCCAAGGCCTCGGGTGCGGTCAGGCCGGTCCAGCCGCCGTCCACGAACTGGTCATAGGCGGCGCGGAAGCCGGGCGGGGTGGTGACATCGCCGGTGGCCTTGTCGTGGGCGCAGCCGATCTGGTCGCCGACTTCATTGAGTGGCGACAGCACGGTCTCGCTGAAGCGGGCAGCTTCGTCCAGCACCGCATCCATGACGTCGCGGGTGGCATTGGCCACGCCAAGTCGTGCGTACACCGCTTCGGCGCCGATGACATCGAACAAGGCGAATCGGATGGCGTCTGTCGGCGCCTTGTAGCTGCTGGCCATCGGGTTTCCTTAGCGCATCACGCCGGGCAGGCCCGGCGCGGGATTGAGCGAGCTGTCGAACACGAAGGGATAGCTACCCTTCGGATCGGTGGTGGTGATGGTGCCCTTGAGGGAGTAACGCTCGGACTGACCGGCCGCGAGCGCGGAGGCAACTGCCAATTTGGCGCCAAGGGCCGGGCGCAGCGAGGCCTGGACGACATCGGCGGACTCCGGCCCGATGCGGATGTTCGGGGAGAGGTCCAGCGTGCCGGCATCTTGGCCACCGACCGCCAACTGCGCTTGCATGGCGGTGAAATTGGTCGGGATATTGCTGAAGTTCTGCAGCCGCACGCTGAGTTGCCATTGGCCGTCTGGCCGGACCTGCAGTTGCTGGATGCTGGCGCGCGGCGGGTTGACCACCTTCTTCGGGCCGGTCGAGCAGCCCGCGATCAGGCTGGCGATGGCGCAGGCAAGCGCAAGGGTGGACACAGTTTTCAAAGGCATGGCTGACTCCGGTATCGCATTGCGTTTGAGCATAACAGTCGACTCCGAAAAGTTGCCATGGCGCACCTTCACATCGCGTTGTTTAACGCTAAGCTACCGGTGCCGTGAACCCCCCGAACTCGCCCGTCTCCGCGTCCGAAATCGAACGCACCCGGCTCCAGGCCTTCAAGGAGCTGCGCGGCCTGCTGTCCGAAGTGCTGGCCTCGGCCGTGGCCGACCAGGAAGTTCCAGCCGCATTCAAGAGCATCGGCAACTGGGAAAAGCTCATCACCCAGACCGAGCAGCGCCTGGCCGATGGCTGGCGCGAACGCTTCGAGGGTGACCCGCACGCGAAGCGCGGGCGGCCCCAAGGCCAGATGCTCGACCTGTTGCCGGAAGAAGAACAATTGCAGCAGGTGTTGAGCGAACGCTTCGTCAATGAAGTGTCATACAACGTACGCGATCCGCTGGACCAGTTGGACCGGCAGTTGGCAGCATTGTCGGGCGATGGCTTTGACGATCGCAGCGCCAATCCGCTATCGCCGACGGCCTGGGCCGAAGGCCTGCGTGGTGGCATGCGCCTGATGGATTGCACGCAGGCCGAGCGCGACTGGCTGATGGAGCGATTGATCCAACTGTTGACCGCGCGTATTGGCACGTTCTATTCGGGACTGACTGCGCGACTGCAGGCATCGGGCGTTGTTGCCCCGTCGCGCTATGGCCGCAGCAGTGGCGCGATGGCGCGTGCGTCTGGCGACGGCGTGGGCAGCGTTGGCGTGGGCAGCGCCGTCGGGGGCAGCGCCGGCGGCGGAAATTCACAGGAGTATTACCCTGACCTGGTCGAACAGGTCGTCCAGCCGCTGCCCACGGGCGACGGTCACCCGGTTCCCGCGGATGACGGCAGCGCCGCGCTCGACCGATTGTTCGGACTGTTGAGCGCGCGCCGCGGTCCCGAGCAGGTTGCCGGGCAGTGGCCGGCGTATGGCGGAATGCATGGCGGCGGAACGCATGGCGGCGGTTTACATGGCAACGAAATGCATGGCGGCGGAATGCCACCGAGCGGTTATGCGCCGTTGCCCATGGGCGGCGACGTGGGCCATCGCGCGCAGCCGGTCGCGCCCTGGAGCCAAGCCGATATTTTCTCGATCCTGTCGTTGATGCAGGCAAACCAGAGTCCTGCGGCGGGCGCAGCGGTCGCGCTATCCCGGCTGCAGGAAGCGATAAGCGCAACCGCCTCGCAACTCGGCCTGTCGGGCGCGGCGCATCAGGCAATGCCCGCGCCCGCGCATGATCTGCTCGAGCTGGTCAGCATGCTGTTCGAAGCACTGCTCGACGGCCGCCGTCTGGACAAGAAGGCGCGCAGCCAGCTGTCGAGCCTGGTCGTGCCCTATGTGCGCGTGGCCATGCTGGATCGCCGCATGTTCATGCAGAGCAGTCATCCGGCGCGGCGCGTGCTCAATCAGTTGGTCGAGGCGTTCGAGACCGCTGGTCCGGATGTGCCGCAGTACTCGACGCTGCGCGAACTCGGGTTCACGACCATTGAGCGGATTCTCAACGAGTTCAGCGATGAGTTGACCTTGTTCGAATCCCTTGAGAAGGAACTGTCGAAGGAAATCGACGTCTGTCACCGCCGCGCCGATCTGTCGGAGCGCCGGGCCGCGAAGTCCCAGGATGGCAAGGAACGTCGCCAGGCCGCACGGGAATCGGTTGCCGAGTGGCTGAAGTCGGCGATCGGCAGCCGACGCCTGCCATCGGCGCTGCTCGACTTCCTGTGCGGACGCTGGCAACACCACCAGAACATCGTGCTGCTGCGCGAAGGCGAAGCCGGCGAAGGCGTGCAGGCGAACCGGAGCCTGCTGCGCGACCTGCTCAAGGCATTCGACAAGAGCGACCTCGGCGACACGACGGCCTTGCGCGGGCGGCTCGACCAGGTGATGCACAGCTCCGGTCACTCGGTCGAATCGGTGGATGACCTCCTGGCCGAACTGTCGCTGGCATTCGTGGTGCAGGCAGACCAGGAGCGCAACGCGACCCAGATCGCCGCCGCCGAGGCAGCCCAGGCTGCGGCGCTTGCTTGCTTGGCCGCGCCACCCGCCGCGGATGGCGATTCCTCCGACGAACCCGTACCTGTCGTCTCGGCGCAGGCCGCATCACTCCCGGTGGAGATGGTCCAGCGTTATGTCGACGCACCGATCGGCGCCTGGCTGGATTTCATCGGCGATGATGGCCGGGTCAGTTCCGCACGCATCAGCTGGACCAGTCCGATCAGTGGCAAGCGGATCCTGAGCAATCGGCGCGGCCAACGCATCCTGGTGGCAACGCCACAGGAGTTGGCAGCCATGGAAATGGAAGGCCGCTTGCGGCCGCGGCAGGCCGAGGCGGCATTCGATCTTGCGCTGAACGCGGTTGCGGACAAACTCCAAGCAGCTGCAGTCACGCCTGGCTAAGGGAATCGCACTGACTGGCAACCGCCCGATACCGGGCGTGCAGCGGTCAGGGTTTGTTGCGGCACCTTACGTAGCGGGTGCCGAAGACCACGTCCCAAAGCGCCGTGGTGACCCCGAAGTTGTTGTCAACGTGATGGTGGTGCACATGGTGGTGGCTGGCCCAATGCCGTACCCGCGGATGGCTGAAGCGGATGCGATGGATTGCAGCATGGGCTTCGCCATAGGCGAGGTAGCCGCAGCCGATGGCGCCGGTCAGCAACAGCGCCGGCGCAAGCGGCATGACGAAATCGAACATGCCGGCAATCAGCATCAGCGCCACGGGTGGAATGAAGAAGGGCAAGCTGTCGGTGCCCGTCGGGTACAGGTGGTGGCGCAGGTGGCCGCGCTGCATTGCCTGGTCGGGGCCGTGGAACAGCCAGCGGTGGAAGCTGTACTCGATCAGGGTAAACAGCAGCAGGCCTGACAGGAAAATCAACAGTGCGGGCACGGCACGCAGGTCACGCAGGGCGAGCGCGGCGCCGACCGGCACCACAGCCATGGCCAGGTCGCAGGCGAAGGCGGTGCGGCGGTTGAACTCGGTGGCTGCCAGTCGCTCCAGCTGGTTCAAGACGCCATCGGCCCAGCGAATTTCAAACGACATTTTGCGTCCCGCCAAGGTAAATGGGCATGCCGCCGTCGGCGCCAGTGCGTGATGCAGGGGAGCGTAGCATGCTGCGCTGCGGCAATAGACCCGATCTGGGGCGCCGGGTTCCCCGGTTCGGCCGGTGGCCGGCCTGGAAGCGTGCGCGATTTCGCGATTTCCAGCGCGCCCTGTCCAATCCATAAGCAGGTTTCGCTGGCGGACTTGCCGCGCGTCTGCCTAGAATGCCAGCGCCGCCCCCCCCACCACCCCCCCCCACCCCCCCCCCCCCCCC
>JBKJMY010000136.1:0-11034 GCA_046596115.1 Arenimonas sp. | reverse complement strand
ACATCATCAACCTCGAAAAGACCCTGCCCCTGTTCCAGGACGCGATGAACTTCGTCTCGGCCCTGGCCCAGAAGCGCGGCACCATCCTGTTCGTCGGCACCAAGCGATCGGCCCGCGATTCGGTGAAGGAAGAAGCCGAGCGTTGCGGCATGCCGTACATGAGCATGCGCTGGCTCGGCGGCACCCTGACCAACTTCCGCACCGTGAAGGCGTCAGTCTCGCGCCTGAAGGAACTGGAAGCGGCTGAAACCGACGGCACCTTCGAAAAGATGGTCAAGCACGAAGTGCTCGGCCTGCGCCGCGAGCGCGAGAAGCTGCTGGCATCGCTGGGCGGCATCAAGGAAATGAACCGCCTGCCCGACGCGCTGTTCGTGATCGACATCGGCCACGAGAATATCGCCGTGCAGGAAGCCAAGAAGCTCGGCATCCCGGTGATCGCCGTGGTCGACACCAACTACGACCCCAACCTGGTCGACTATCCGATCCCGGGCAACGATGACGCGATCCGTGCCGTGCAGCTGTACGTGCGCGCCGCTGCCGACTCCGTGCTCGAAGGCAAGGCCGCGGCCCCGCAGGCCGGCCAGCGCGACGACGAGTTTGTCGAGCTCGACGCCGACGGCAACCCGGTCGCGAAGGAAGACAAGAAGGCCGCCCCGCGCCGCGCCCCGCCGCCGAAGAAGCCCGGCGCCCCGCGCCGTGACGATCGCGGCCCGCGTCCGGACTCCCGCCGCTAAGCAACGCCGGGCGGGGCTCGCCAGCCCCGCCCTCCCCCTTTTTTTGTGGGAGCGGCTTCAGCCGCGATCGCTGGTCGCGAGAAATCGCGGCTAAAGCCGCTCCCACATATCGAATATGCACGAGGTAATGCAATGGAAATCACCGCCAGCCTGGTCAAGGAACTGCGCGAGCGCTCTGGCGCCGGCATGATGGAATGCAAGAAAGCGCTCAGCGAGCACGCCGGCAACATCGACGTCGCCATGGAAGCCCTGCGCAAGTCGGGCCTGGCCAAGGCCGACAAGAAGGCCGGTCGCGTGGCCGCCGAAGGTCGCGTTGCGATGGCGCAGAACGCCGGCAAGGCCGTCCTGGTCGAGATCAACTCTGAAACCGATTTCGTGGCCAAGGACGAAAACTTCCTCGCCTTCGTCAACGGCGTCGCGCAGGCTGCCCTGGATTCTGCAGTGGCTGACGTGGACGCGCTCAAAGCCGCGCCGCTGGACGGCTCGACGGTTGAGCAGTCGCGCGCCGCGCTGATCGCCAAGATCGGCGAGAACGTGCAAGTGCGCCGCATGGTGCGCGTGGACAGCGCCAATACCGTCGCTGGCTACGTGCACGGTGGCCGCATCGGCGTGCTGGTCGAGATCAAGGGCGGCGACGCCGATCTGGCCAAGGGCCTGGCGATGCACATTGCCGCCATGAACCCGCCCTACATCACGGGCAAGGATGTCCCGGCGGAGTTCATCGCCAAGGAAAAGGACATCGAGATGGCCAAGATGAGCGACAAGGAAAAGGCCAAGCCGGCCGAGATCCTCGAGAAGATCATCTCCGGCAAGGTCGCCAAGATCATCAACGAAGTCACCCTCACCGGCCAGCCGTACGCGCTGGACACCGACAAGTCGGTGGACCAGGTGCTGAAGGCTGCCAAGGCCGAGGTCATCTCGATGCACCGCATCGCCGTCGGCGAGGGCATCGAAAAAGTGGTCGAGGACTACGCCGCCGAAGTCGCCAAGGCAATGCAGCTCTGACCCACCCGGTGGAAGCGGCTGACCAGACATTCGTCTGTCAAAAACCAGCCGCGATTGCAGAAAGTTTGAGGGGAAAGCCCGCGGCTCATGCCGCGGGCTTTTTCTTTCAGCCGACTACGCGGCGTTGCTTGCTTGCATCTTCGATCGCGCTTTCCAGTGGGCGCTTGAAGTAATGAAGCGGCAACCAGGACGCGACGTATGCCGCCTGGTCGACGGCAGACTGCTGCGGCATTTCCACGACCTCGGCAGCTTCCTGGCCAGCCGCGATCAAACTCAGGAAAGCCGCCGGATCAGTTGACTGGTCTGACTTGATGCCAGCTCGCACCACCACCACCTCATCGACCTGCTCAGGGCGCCGGCAGGTAGCCCAGCGGATCCACCGGCTTGCCATTGCGGCGGATTTCGAAGTGCAGCATGTCGCGGCTGGCGCCGGTGTGGCCCATCTCCGCGATCGTATCGCCGACATGCACACGCGCGCCCTCGGCAACCAGCCGCTTGCTGTTGTGCGCATACGCGGACAACCACTCATCCGAGTGCTTGATGATGATCAGCTCGCCGTAGCCGACCAGACCGGCGCCCGAATAGACCACCACGCCGTCGCCCGCCGCCAGCACCGGTTGACCGGCGCTGCCGGCGATATTGATGCCCTGCTGGGTCTGGTCGCCGGCCACGTAGCGCCCGATGACTTGTCCGCGCGTCGGCCAACGCCAGGCTGGCGCGCCCGTGGCGGGAACCGATGGCAGCGCCACCGGCGGCGCGCGCGACGGCGTCGGAGCAGGCGCGCGATTGGGCGGTGTGGGGCCGACCTGGCTCGACGGCGACCGGTTGTCGGCGACGCGACCGTCGCTGCCACGCGCGCCAGGCGGCAGCAGCCGCAGCCGTTGCCCGATCTCGATGACGTAAGGATCGCCAATGCCGTTCCAGCCTGCGACGTCTTGGTAGCGCAGGCCATAACGGAAGCAAATGCCATACAGGGTCTCGCCGGCACGCACGACATGGACGGCGCCGCGCGGAAGCGGCTCGATGACGCCGCGCGAATTGTTGCGTGACAACGGCGCATCAGAACGGCGCGGGGATTGATAGTCGCGCTTTACGATGCGCGAATGCGTACAGCCGCCAAGCACCAGCAACAGCGCGGCGAACAGCAGCGCAGCCGACGCCGCCGGCAACCGCCTTGGCGAGTCAGCTTGCAGGTCGATATCCTTCCGGATCGCAGGGTCCATGGGCAAAACCATGCGTCATCCGGCGTGATGGCGCAACAGCAGCCACGCCACCAGCCCCACCAGCAACACCAGCGCGCCCCATCCGATCGGCTCGATGTACTTGTGCAGGGTGTTGACCGCCCGCTCGCCGCCGAGCCGGATCGCCCCGGCCACCAGGAACACCCGCTTGCCACGCCCGATCGCGCCACCGAGGAAAAACGGCAGCAAGGGCATGCCAACCGCGCCCGAGGCCAGCGTGAATATCTTGAACGGCACCGGCGTGAAGCCAGCGATCAGCAGCAGCCAGAACCCGTTGTCGGCAGCCTGTTGCTTGATTTCGCCGAATTGCCCGCCGTAGCCCAGTTTGTCGATCAGCGGCATCACCGCATCGATGGCGAAATGGCCGATCGCATAGCCCACGAACATGCCAAGGATCGAGCCGCCAAGGCTGATCGCGGCAAACCAGAAGCTGCGTTTTGGCTGCGCGATGCACATCGGGGCGAGCATCGCCTCGGGCGGCACCGGGAAGAAGATCGCCTCGATGAAACTCAGGAACGCCAGCAACCACGGCGCGCGCGGATGCGCAGCCCAGACGATGGCGCGCTGGAACAACGGCGCGAATAGCTTCATGGATTTCGCGCCATCAGGAGCTCGCCATCAGCAGGTTTCATCAGTAGATTTCATCAGCAGGTCGTCATCAGCAGGTCGTCATCAGCAAGTCGTCATCACACGATTCCAGACACCAGCGGGACGAACACGACTTTGCCGAGGTCCTCCTGAACCAGGCCCTCGGCTGTCTTGCGCACGCGCAGCAGGTTCTGGTCCGTGGTGCCACCGACCGGCGCAACCAGGGTGCCGCCCTCGCCGAGTTGCTCCAGCAGTGCCGGATCCAGCGTGGCGCCCGCGGCCGTCACGATGATGCCGTCGAACGGTGCATGCTCCAGCCAGCCGAGACGGCCATCGTCGTGCTTGGTGCGCAGGTTCATGCCCATGTTGCGGAAACGGCGCCGTGCAACCCGCAGCAGTTCGTCGATACGCTCGACCGTGTACACCTCGATGCCGAGGGTGGCGAGGACAGCCGCCTGGTAGCCCGACCCGGTGCCGATTTCCAGCACCCGCTTGGGCATGCCGTGTTCGATCAACGCTTCGGTCATCCGCGCCACCACCCAGGGCTGCGAGATGGTCTGGCCCTTGCCGATTGGCAGTGCGGTGTCCTCATAGGCACGCGAGGCGAGCGCTTCGTCGATGAACAAATGGCGCGGGATGCTGCGCAGCGCATCGAGTACGCGCTCGTCGCGCAGGCCGCCCTCGCTGCGCAATCGCTCGACCAGGCGATCGCGAGCGCGCTGCGAGGTCATGCCCAGCCCCTGCGCCTCCGGCTTGACGTGGAAGCGCGAGATCATCCGCTCGCCGCGCCGGAGGTGAGCGACAGCGCATCGACCCATGCGCGCACGCCATCCAGCACCTGGTAGCGGGTCAAGTCCACATGGATCGGCGTGATCGAGATAAAGCCATTTTGCACGGCGTGGAAATCGGTGCCGGGTCCGGCATCCTGCGCCGCGCCCGGCGGGCCGATCCACCAGATCGGCCGGCCGCGCGGATCGACCTGCCGGATGCAGGGTTCGGCGCGATGGCGGTTGCCGAGCCGGGTCACCTGGTAGCCCACAATGTCCTTCCATGGCAGGTCGGGCACATTGACGTTCAGGATGGTGTCTCGCGGCAGTGGTTCGCTCGCCAGGCGCGCCACAATCTCCGCAGCGGCGCGCGCTGCGCTCGAATAGTGCTGGCCCTCATGGTCAGCAGTGGCCAGCGACAAGGCAATCGCTGGCAAACCGAGGCAGCGGCCCTCCATCGCGGCAGCGACCGTGCCGGAATAGATCACGTCATCGCCGAGGTTGGAAGTGTCGTTGATGCCCGACAACACGATGTCAGGGTCGGACTCGAGCAGGCCCGACAGCGCCAGGTGCACGCAATCGGTCGGCGTGCCTGCAACGCTCCAGGTGTCCGGATCACGCTGGTGCGCACGGATGGGCTGCCCGAGGGTGAGCGAGTTGCTGGCGCCGGAACGATTCCGGTCCGGCGCGACCACCACCACCGCATGCCCGGCCTGGCGCAGCTCGGCCGCAAGCCGGCGCAGGCCCGGTGCGTCGACGCCGTCATCGTTGGAAACCAGTACCCGCATCGGTCATCCCGGTGAAAGGGGAATGATAACGGATGCCTTCCGCCGCCGGCAGCTTGCGCCGGGCGCGTGGCCGGTTAGTCTGGGCACATGGCACGCAAGACCACGCCCGTCAGCGGAGATGATGCCGCCCTGTTCCGCGACGCGATCGGCGAAGTGCGCCGGATCGAGCCTGCGCCTGCGCCTCCGGTCGCGGCCAGGCCTGCGCCGCGGCCGCGACGGCTGGAGTTCGACGAGGCCGAGGCACTGCGGGAATCGCGCGTCCTGTCGGGGGACGCGCCGCCGGATGGCGACGAGTTGCTCGCATTCCGGCGCGACAACGTGTCCGAGCGCACGCTCAAGCGCCTGCGCCGCGGTGAATTCAGCGTTGGCGACGAGATTGACCTGCACCACCTGCGCGCACTGGACGCGGAACAGTTGTTGCGCCGCTTCCTGTCCGAGGCGCGCAGCAGCGAGAACCACTGCGTCCGCATCGTCCATGGCAAGGGGTTGCGCTCCGAGGGTGCGCCCGTGCTCAAGCAACTGGTCGACCGGATGCTGCGCCAGCGTGGCGATGTGCTGGCCTTCGCGTCGGCACCGGCCAACCAGGGCGGCGCAGGCGCCGTTCTCGTCCTGCTTGCCTGATCGCAGGGCGGCGTCGGTGGGAAGGTAGAATGAGGCATCCCCGCACAGAGCCTCCCGAGCGCATGCCAGCCAATCGCCGAATGATCACTCTCTCCACCATCATCTTCAGCTCGCGCTGGCTCCAGTTGCCCCTGTACCTCGGCCTGATCGTGGCCCAGGGCACGTACGTCATCCTGTTCCTGAAGGAGCTCTGGCACCTGATCCATGGCGCCACCAGCCTGGGTGAGCAGGACATCATGCTGATCGTGCTGGGCCTGATCGACGTGGTGATGATCTCCAACTTGCTGATGATGGTGATCGTGGGTGGCTACGAGACCTTCGTGTCGCGGCTGAATCTGGAAGGCCACCCCGACCAGCCGGAATGGCTCAGCCACGTCAACGCCAGCGTGCTCAAGGTGAAGTTGGCGATGGCGATCATCGGCATCTCGTCCATCCACCTGCTCAAGACCTTTATCGAGGCCGGCTCGCTCGGCGGCCTGCCGGTATGCGGCAGCGCGCAGGCCATCGTCGCCGGCCTGGAGTCGGCGTGCACGAAGGTGTCTGCCGAGGGCGTGATGTGGCAGACCATCATCCATACCATCTTCATCCTCTCGGCGATCGGCGTGGCATTCACCGACCGGCTGATGCTGAATCCGTCGCGCAACGGCGGGGCGCACGCCTGAAGTGGGAGCGGCTTCAGCCGCGATCTGATGGGATCGCGGCTGAAGCCGCTCCCACAACTTGGCCGAGTTCGGCCAGCAGCTCGGTCGCGTAGGCGCCGGGCATGAGCGAGAACTCCAGCAGCAAGGCACCGTCGGCTTCGCGACGCCACGACAACTCCTGCACCCGGACCCGCAGTGCCCGTCGCTCCTGGCGCAGGCCGGCGGCTTCCAGTCCCGCGCGCAAGTCCGCAAATGGCGCGACGGCCTCCTGTTCCAGCGAGCGCGTTGCGCCGCTGCTGCGCAGTTCACCCGTGCCCCACATCGGCCCGGTCGGGTGGATATCCTGTGTGTCGGCACGGGCACGCAAATCGTCCGTCGCCGGCTCGGGACCGAATACGCTCTGGGTCCCATCGAGCATCCAGATCTCGCCCTCGCGGGCCGTGCCCCAGTCGCCCGCGTCGATGCGCGCGCCGAGCACCGCGTTGAACAGCGCCGATCGCGCCGCCGACAGGTAGATCGATCTGTGCTCGCGGCCAACGCGCGCGCCGCCGAACATGCGTCGCGCCATCTCGACATTGCGGCCGCCATGGCCGAATCGCTGCTCGCCGAAATAATTGGCGATACCGCCCGCCTGGATCGCGCGCAGGCGCGCATCGATCGCCGCCACGTCACCGTCGACATCGCGCAGCCGCAGCGTGAAACGGTTGCCGGCGAGCGCCCCGCGCGGCAGTTTTCGCTGGTGCCAGTGCGTGGACACGATGCGCAGGCCGGGCACGTCGAGGCTGGCGCTGTCCGGCGCGACGCGCCTGGGAAGGTGCAGGGACATGCGCTGGCGCGTCACCGCGTGGCGATCCTTCAGCCCGGCGTAACCCACACCCATCTCAGCGATGCCCGCCCAGGCGGCCAGCGCCTTCGCAGCGAAGGCGGTGTTCATACCGGTCTTTTCGATCTCCAGCAGCAGGTGCTCGCCCTCGCCGCTCGCCTCGAATGCCGGCAGCTCCTCGACGACGAAATCTTCGGGAATAACGCGAAAGCGTGCCGACAGTACGGCCTCGCCATGGGCGCGGGGCAGCGACGCGTTTGGCAGCTCCGCCTGCGGTTCGCTCATGCGCGCGCCAGCAGGACGACCGCCTGGGCGGCAATGCCTTCGCCGCGGCCGGTAAAGCCGAGCGATTCGGTTGTCGTGGCCTTGATGCTGACTTGCGCAATGGACACACCAAGGTCGGCGGCCAGGTTGGCGCGCATCGCCTCGGCATGCGGGCCGATCCTGGGACGCTCGCAGATCACCGTGACATCGGCATTGGACAGCGTCCAGCCATGCTGATCCAGCAACAGCGCGCAATGTCGCAGGAATCGGCGGCTGTCGGCATCCTTCCATTGCGGATCGCTGGGCGGGAAATGCGTGCCGATGTCGCCCAGCGCCAACGCGCCGAGCAGGGCATCGCACAGGGCGTGGATCACCACATCGCCATCGGAGTGCGCGACGATGCCCTTGTCGAAAGCAATGCGCACGCCGCCCAGCACCAGGTGGTCGCCGTCGCCGAACGCGTGCACGTCGAAGCCGCTGCCAATTCGCATTCGGTATTCCTAGAGCATCCGCCGCAGGATGGATTCGGCCAGCGCCAGGTCAGCTGGCGTGGTCACCTTGATATTGTCTTCGGATCCCTCGACCAGCATGGGCTTCAGGCCAAGGCGCTCCATCGCCATCGCCTCGTCGGTGATCTTCGCGCCGACCCGCAGCGCCGCCTGCAGTGCGCGGCTCAGGCCACCGCGACGAAACATCTGCGGCGTCAACGCACGCCACAGCGCCTCGCGTGGTTCAGTCATGCCGCTGCGTCCGTCGGCATTGGCGCGCTTGATGGTGTCGCGCACCGGCGCCGCCAGGATGGCGCCGATCGGATCCGCGCGACCAATCGCAATCAGCCGACTCAGGTCAACGCCGCGCAGGCAAGGTCGCGCCGCGTCATGCACCAGCACGAACTGGTCTTCGTCAACGGTATCGGGCAGTGCCTGCAACGCGGCGAGCACCGAGTCGGCGCGTTCGGCGCCGCCCATGCAGGTGTAGATCGGCTTGCCAGCCATCTCGCGCCAACCGGCCCAGAACGGATCATCCGGAGCCAGCGCGACCATCGCGCCATGCACATCGGGATTTCCCAGCAGCGCCTTCAGGCTGTGCTCGATCAGGGTCAGGCCGGCGGCGGTCTGGTACTGCTTTGGCGTGCCGCCACCGAAGCGCAGCCCGCGACCCGCCGCGGGAACGATGGCCCAGGTCATGGCGGCGTCGCATCGGGTGCGGGAACCTGCCCTGCGCCATCGGCCACCTGCAGGGCCGCGGCCTTCGCAGCGGCTGCGGCCTTCGCAGCGGCCGCGTCGGCCTCAGCTTGCGCCGTGGCACTCGGCTCGACGACGCGATAGAAGGTTTCGCCGGGCTTGACCATTCCAAGTTCACTGCGCGCGCGTTCTTCCACCGCCGTCTCGCCCGACTTCAGGTCCTCAACTTCGGCGCTGAGTGCGTCATTGCGCTGCTGCAGGCGTGCATTTTCCTCGCGCTGCGCGCGCACGGTTCCCTGCAGCGCCTGTGCTTCCCGCCAGCCACCCGCGCCCCACCACAGCTTGGCCTGCAATGCGGCAAGCAGCAGCGCCAGCGCCAGCAGCGGCCACCAGCGGCGCACGAAGCCTGCCACCGTCAGCGGCGCAGGCTGATGAAAGCATCGCGGCCGGCGTAGCGTGCCCGCGTGCCGAGGGCTTCCTCGATGCGCAACAGCTGGTTGTACTTGGCGACGCGATCGCTGCGGCACAGCGAGCCGGTCTTGATCTGGGTGGCCGTGGTTGCCACCGCGATGTCGGCGATGGTGGTGTCCTCGGTTTCACCGGAACGATGCGAAACAATCGCGGCGTACTTCGCCGCGTCGGCCATCGCGATCGCCTCGAGCGTCTCGCTGAGCGTGCCAATCTGGTTGACCTTGATCAGGATCGCATTGGCCACGCCCTGGTCGATGCCCTGGCGGAAGATCTTCGGGTTGGTCACGAACAGGTCGTCGCCGACCAGCTGCACGGTGGTGCCCAAGCGCTCGGTCAGCGACGCCCAACCGGCCCAGTCATCCTCGGCCATGCCGTCCTCGATGGTGACAATCGGGTACTTGCGGGCCCAGTCGGCCAGGAAATCGACGAACTGCTCGGACGTCAGGCGCTTGCCCTCGCCAACCAGGTTGTACTTGCCATTATCGTAAAATTCGGTGCTGGCGACATCGAGCCCAAGCAGGATGTCTTCGCCCGCGGAGTAACCGGCCTTGCCGATCGCCTCGAGGATGGTTTCCAGTGCTTCTTCGTTGGAACGCAGGTCCGGCGCAAAGCCGCCCTCGTCACCGACCGAGGTGCTCAACCCGCGACCCTTCAGTACCGACTTGAGGGAATGGAAAATCTCGGTGCCCGCGCGCAGGGCTTCGGCGAAACTGGTGAAGCCCACGGGCAGCACCATGAACTCCTGGATGTCCACGTTGTTGTCGGCATGCGCGCCACCGTTGATGATGTTCATCATCGGCAGCGGCAGCGCGGGCGACCCGTCACCCGCCAAGTGTGCCCACAGCGGCATGCCCTTGGACGCTGCCACCGCATGGGCATTGGCAAGCGACACGCCAAGCAACGCATTGGCGCCAAGTCGACCCTTGTTGTCGGTGCCATCCAGATTGATCAGGCGCGCGTCCAGTCCCATCTGGTCGCTGGCGTCAAAGCCGCGCAGCGCCTCGGCAATCGGGCCATTGACGTTGGCCACGGCCTTGCGGACGCCCTTGCCCATGTAACGCGACTTGTCGCCATCGCGCAGCTCCACCGCCTCCTTTGAGCCAGTGGAGGCGCCCGAGGGAACCGCCGCGCGACCAACTTGGCCACCGCTGAGGGTGACTTCGGCTTCGAGCGTGGGATTGCCGCGGCTATCAAGGATTTCGCGGGCGTGGATCGAACGGATGGTAGTCATGGGACTCGCAGGGTCAGGCAGATTCGAGGAAGCCGTTGCGCTTGGTGACTTGGTCGAGTGCCAGCAGCGTCTCGAGCAGCGCGCGCATCTTTTGCAACGGCCAGGCATTGGGCCCGTCGGACAGGGCGTTGTCGGGATCGGGGTGGGTTTCCATGAAGATGCCGGCGATGCCGACCGCCATGGCGGCGCGCGAGAGCACCGGCACGAATTCGCGCTGGCCACCGGACTTGCCGTCCATGCCGCCGGGCAACTGCACCGAATGCGTTGCGTCGAACACCACCGGGCAACCGGTGTCGCGCATCACGCTGAGCGAGCGCATGTCCGAAACCAGGTTGTTGTAGCCGAAGGACACGCCGCGCTCGCAGACCATGATCTGCTCGTTGCCGGTTTCCTTGGCCTTGGCGGAGACGTGCTTCATCTCCCAGGGCGAAAGGAACTGGCCCTTCTTGAGGTTCACCGGCTTGCCGGCGCGCGCGACTTTCTGGATGAAATCGGTCTGCCGACACAGGAAGGCGGGCGTCTGCAGCACGTCGACCACGCTCGCCACTTCGTCCATCGGCGTGTATTCGTGGACGTCGGTGAGCACCGGCACGCCGATCTGGCGCTTCACCTCGGCCAGTACCTTCAAGCCTTCGGCCAGGCCGGGGCCGCGAAAACTGGTCCCGGAAGTACGGTT
>JBKJMY010000232.1:0-5497 GCA_046596115.1 Arenimonas sp. | reverse complement strand
GAGCGCCTTCTGTGGGAGCGGCTTCAGCCGCGATTGCGCGGCATCCGGAGTCGCGGCTGAAGCCGCTCCCACAGAAGGCGCTCCCGCAGGAGTCGCCACAGAAGCCGCTACGGGCTTCACCGGCGCGCCATCGCCGATTTTCAGCTGCCCGGTCACGATCACCACGTCGCCGTCCTTGACGCCGCTGGCGATTTCAACGAAGCCGGGCTGGCGCATACCCAGCGTCACCGGTGTGAGCTTGGCCTTGCCATCCACCACCAGGTAGACATTCTTCTGCTCGCCGGTGGGCCAGATCGCCTGCTCCGGCACCAGGATGGCGTTGGCTTTGCTGTCGAGCACGATCTGCAGGCGCGCCGACATGCCCGGGCGCAGCTTCATGTCGGGATTTTCGAAACGGGCACGCACGGCGACACTGCGTCCGGCCACGTCAATGGTCGGCGCGATCGCCACCACGGTGGCGCGGAACACTTCGGTTGGAAAACTATCAACGCCGAAGTCGGCCTTCTGCCCGACCGCCAGCGCCGAAAGCACCACCTCGGGCGCACGCAGATCGAGCGACAGCGGATCCAGCTGCACCAGGTCGACCAGGTCTTGCCCGGCGTTGAGGTAATCGCCGACGTTGGCCTTGCGCAGTCCGGTCACGCCGCTGAATGGTGCGCGGATAAGGGTCTTGCCGACATGGGTACGCGCCGACGCTGCGCGCGCCTGGTCCACGCCGAGCGCGGCCCGGGCCTTGTCCAGGTCGGCGCGGGCGATCAATTGCTTGTCCGCAAGTTCCTTGGCGCGGGTGTAGGCACGCTGGCTGTTGGCAAGATTGGCGTTGGCCTCGTTGAGATCAGCGCGCACCAATGCGTCATCGAGCGCGAACAGCACTTGGCCCGCGCGCACGGGCTGGCCTTCGGTGAAGCCGAGCGACTTTACCTGCCCGGCAACCTCCGGCCGCACGGTGATGGACTTGTCGGCACGCAGCGTGGCCACCGTCTCGAAACGATTGGGCAGCATCTGCCGCGTCACCCGCACGGTCTCAACCGCCGCCGGCGGCATTCCGCCGCCTGGACCGCCCGGACCGCCTGGCCCATGTCCGCCACCGGGACCTGCCGCGCCGCCCTTGGGGGCCAGGAAATAGCTCAGGCCGAAGAACAACAGCACGACGGCGGCGGCGATGACCAGGAGCGGAACGAAACGGCGCATGGAGAAACCTCTCGCGAAAATTCGCGGATGCACAATAGTGGACTGCGCAGTATAGCTACCCCATATGACGCCGGGTACCGTGCCGAAAGTCAGCGCGGCGGGAACCCTTGCAAATACGCATGAAACTGCTCGGCGCGGCCAGCGGGCGCGTGCGGAAGCCAGCCCAGGCAGGTCGAGCGCAGCTCGCGCTCGACCAGCAGCCGGTACGCAGCCGAATAGCCGTCATCGGGTTGCACGGCGTTGCCGATCCATCCCGCCAGGCGCAGGCCATCGGCCAGGATGGCGCGCTTGCTCAGCCGCGCGTGATTCAGGCAGCCCAGCTTCAGCCCCACCACCAGCACCACCGGCAAGTCGAGCGTGCGCGCCAGCGCGGCCTGGTCGAAGTCGTCAGCCAACGGTGCCATCCAACCGCCGACGCCTTCCACGATCACCGCGTCGTAGCTCGCGGCCAACGCACGATACGCCGCAACAATGGCGCCAGGCGCGACATGCATGCCGCAATCGGCAGCGGCAATCTGCGGCGCGGTGGCTGCTGGCAATGCAAACGGATTGACCAGCGAATAGTCCGGCGCCGGCTCGCCGGCGGCCGCTTGCAGCAGCAGCGCGTCAGCATTGCGCAAGACGCCATCGGCATCGGGTTCGCAACCGCTCGCGACCGGTTTCATTCCGGTGGCGCGCAGTCCGCGATGACGCAAGGCATGCACCATGCAGGCGCTGGCAAAAGTCTTGCCCACGCCGGTGTCGGTACCGGTGACGTAGTAACCGCTGGCCATGCCGAAAGCTTAGCAGGGCCTGCGCTGCTACACTGCCGCATCGATTGGAGGGATGGATGTTCAACACCGCCGCCCTCTCGGGCACCCAAGCCGAACAATACGACGAACTCGCGGCCCAGGCGCGCGGCCTGCTCAGTGGTGAGCGCGACCGCATTGCCAATGCGGCCAACCTGTCGGCGTTGGTCTATCACGCCCTGCCCGACTTGAACTGGGTCGGTTTTTACTTTTTCGACGGTACCGAACTGGTGGTCGGCCCCTTCCAGGGCCACCCGGCGTGCGTGCGGATTGCCATGGGCAGGGGCGTCTGCGGCACCGCCGCGGCCACCCGCCAGACCCAGCGCGTGGCCGACGTGGACGTCTTCCCGGGCCACATTCCCTGCGACTCGGCATCGCGCTCGGAACTGGTGGTGCCGCTGTATCGCGGCGACACGCTGGTCGGCGTGTTCGACCTCGACAGTCCGATCATTGATCGCTTCGACGACGGCGACCAGCGCGGACTCGAAGCCATCGCTGGCATTTACCTGGCGTCGCTGCAGTGACCGAGAAGTTGCGCAACATCGGCCCCAAGGGCATGGCATGGCTGCGCCAGACCGGAGTGCGCACGCTCGAGGACCTGCGTGGCGTGGGCGCGTTGGCGGCCTATGTGCGGGTTCGGCGCGCCGGCTTCAAGCCCAGCCTCAACCTGCTGTACGCCCTGGAAGGGGCCATCCTGGATTGCCACTGGCAGTCGATCCCGGACACACGACGTGCCGAGCTGATCGCCCAGGCGGAGGTCGAAGTCGCCAAGTTGCCGCAACCCAAGGGTCGCCGCATGCCGGTCGCTGCGCCGGTGACCACCACGCACGTCGAAGATGAGGATGCCGGGTCAGTTCCGGATCCAGATGTCTTCGACAGCTTCGACTCGCCGATCGAAAGCAGCGGCGAGAGCGGCGACGAGTAACGGGCAGGCAGCACCGCGGGCAGCACCGCGATCAGCACGCGAGCAGCGCCGCGAGCAGCGAACTGCGAACTGCTCGATCAGCGAACGATTGCGTAATCGCGGGCATCCTCGCGCCAGGTCGGCGTGTCGCGGATGCGTTGCAGCACATTGTCTGGCTCGGCCACCAGCGACCACATTGCCGCATGGCCGGGGTTGAGGAATTTTTCGCTGATCACTTGCTCGAGGAATCCCTGCAGCGGCTGGTAGAACCGGTTGGTATCCAGCAGCACGATCGGATTGAAATACAGGCCCAGGCGCTTGAGCGTGATCGCCTCGAACAATTCCTCCAGCGTGCCGCAGCCACCCGGAAGCGCGACCACGGCATCGGATCCAGTCAGAAGCTTGTGCTTGCGCTCGCGCATGTCCTCGACCAGGTCGAGCTGCGTCAATCCCGGATGGCCCCACTCCAGATCGGCCATGAACTTTGGCAGGATGCCGATCACCTCACCACCGCGCGACAACGCGCCGTCGGCGAGCGCGCCCACCGGCCCCTGCGAGCCCCCGCCATAGACGATGCTGCAGCCTTGCTGGGCCAGCGTTTCGCCGAGCACCCGAGCCGCGGTGTGGTACGGCGCCGCAGCTTGCGGACTGGACGCGGCATACACGCAGATGCGCATCAGGCGCGCCCCATCCGCACGCGCACGCGATGCGTCGCGCCATCATCGACGGCCGCGAATCCGGGCGCCTGCGAGGCGTCAAGCGCCTGCACCACGCCGTCCACTTCAATCGCCAGCACGCCCTTCTCCACGCCATCGGGATTCTCGACGGCGATATCGTAGACGGTCACGCGGCCGCCGTCGCCGCGATGGCGATAGGTCAATTCAAAGCCCGGCCAAGTGGCACGAATGCAGGGGTCGACCAGCAACCGGCCGTCCTTGCGCTGGAATCCGAGCACGGCTTCGATGCCGGCGCGATAGACCCAGCCCGACGAGCCGGTATACCAGGTCCAGCCACCGCGGCCGACGTAGGGCGGCACCGAATACACGTCGGCGCAGGACACATAGGGCTCGACCTGGTAATGCATCGCGTCCTGGGCATTGGTCGCGTGCAGGATCGGATTGAAAATATCGAACAGTTCGCAGGCGCGTTCGCCGCGGCCCAATGCCGCCCAGGCGAACACCGCCCAGCACGAACCGTGCGTGTACTGGCCGCCATTCTCGCGGATGCCGGGCGGATAGCCCTTGATGTAGCCCGGATTGGTCGGGCCATCGTCGAAGGCCGGCGTAAACAGGGGCGCGACGCGTTCCTTCACCCAGGTCAGGCGTTCATGCACGGGCTCCATCGCGCGCGCCGCCTTGTCCGGATCAGCGCGACCCGACATCACGCTCCAGCTCTGCGCGATGGTGTCGATCTGGCACTCCAGGCTCGATGCCGAGCCCAGCGGCGTGCCATCGTCGTAATAGCCGCGGCGGTACCACTGGCCATCCCAGCCCGATGGACCATCCAACGTGGCGGCCAGCGTGTCTGCATAGGCGCGCCAATGCGCGGCGCGATCGCCCTCGCCACGCGCCTGGGCAACGGGCGCGAACACATCGATCACCGACAACTGCAACCAGGCCAGCCACACGCTTTCGCCGCGGCCTTCTTCGCCGACCGCATTCATGCCGTCATTCCAGTCGCCGGTACCGATCAGCGGCAAGCCATGTGCGCCAACGCCGAGTGACAGGCTGCGATCAATGGTTTCAGCCGCGTGCTGATAGACGCTTGCGCTGCGTGGCGATCGCTCCGGGCGGAAGTAGCGCTCGTCTTCGCCAGGCTTGAGCACATCGCCGGAAAGATAGGGCACGACTTCATCGAGCACGCCGTGGTCACCGGTCACGCCGATGTAATGCATGGCCACATAAGGCAGCCAGAGCAGGTCGTCGGTCATGCGCGTGCGCACGCCGGTGCCGGACGGCGGCTGCCACCAGTGCTGCACATCACCCTGGGTGAATTGCCGCGCGGTGGCGCGCAGGATGTGTGCACGCGCCAAGTCCGGGCGCGACAGGCACAGCGCGGTCACGTCCTGCAACTGGTCGCGGAAACCGAAGGCGCCGCTGGCCTGGTAATAGGCGGTGCGTGCCCATACCCGGCAGGCAAGGACCTGGTAGGGCAGCCAGTGGTTGAGCAGCACGTCCATCGCGCGATCGGGGGTGCGCACCTGCACGGTGTCGAGCAAGTCGCGCCACAGACCGGTGGCAGCCGCCAACACCGCGTCGATATCCGCAGTGCGATAGCGCGCCACCAGCGTGGATGCATGGTCGGCGGAGTCTGCATCGCCGAGCAACGTCAGCATTTCCACGCCTTCACCAGGCGCCAGCGTGATCTCGCATTGCAACGCGGCGCAGGGATCGAGTCCGGCGCCGATGCGGCCGGACAGCGGCTCGCCGCAGAGCAGGGCCGCGGGTCGTGCCTCCTCGCCAAGAAAACCAAGGAACTCGCGCCGGTCACTGGTCGCCGACTGCTGGCAACCGCCCAGGTCGAAGAAGGCGACGCGATCGGCGAAGTCGGGGCGCCATAAATTGCACGCCAGCAACGCACCGGTGCCCGCATCGCAAGCGCTGGAAACTTGCGG
>JBKJMY010000160.1:0-5745 GCA_046596115.1 Arenimonas sp. | reverse complement strand
ACACGTGGTGTGGATGGACCCGCGCAATACCAAACACATCATCGTCGGCGACGACGGCGGCTTGTGGTACTCGCAGGACGGCGGCAACAAGTGGTCGAAGGCGAACAACCTGCCGGTCTCGCAGTTCTATCACGTGAGCGTGGACAATGCCGACCCCTACCGCGTCTACGGCGGCCTGCAGGACAACGCCTGCTGGGTCGGTGAATCGGCCTATCCCGGTGGCATCAGCAACGCACAGTGGGAGAACTTCTGCGGTGGCGACGGCTTCTGGATGTTCGAGGACCCGGCCGACTCCGACTACATCTACATGGAGACTCAGGGCGGCAGCATCACCCGCGTCAACCGCCACACCCACGACGCGCGCGACATCCAGCCGAAGCCGAACTACCGCGAAAAGCTGCGCTGGAACTGGAATACCCCGATCGCGCTGAGCCCGCACGAGAAGGGAACAATCTATATGGGCGCGCAGTTCCTGTTTCGCTCGCACGATCATGGGCAGAGTTGGGATCGCATCTCGCCCGACCTCACCACCAATGACCCGATGAAGCAGCAGCAGGAGAAGTCCGGTGGCGTCACCGTGGACAACTCCGCCGCCGAGACCTACACCACCATCTATTCGCTCAGCGAGTCGCCGAAGCAGGCCGGGCTGATCTGGGTCGGCACCGACGACGGCAACCTGCAGCTGACCCGCGACGACGGCGGGCACTGGAGCAACGTGGTGCACAACATCCACGACCTGCCCGCGGGCGAGTGGGTGTCGTGGGTGCAGGCCGACAACGTCGACCCCGCCACCGCCTACGTCGCGTTCGACCGACACACCTTCGGCGACATGGCGCCATACATCTACAAGACCAGCGACTACGGCAAGTCGTGGACTGCGCTGGTGACGCCAAAGGATAACAAGGGCCTGCGCGGCTACGTACACGTGATCCGGCAGGACCCGGTCAAGCCAGGGTTGCTGTATGCCGGCACCGAGTTCGGCCTGTGGATTTCGATCGACGGCGGCAGCCACTGGGCGCAATTCAAGGGTGGCCACTTCCCCGCCGTGCCGGTGCGCGACATCGCCTTCCAGCATCGCGATGCTGCCCTGGTGTTGGCCACCCACGGTCGTGGCATCTGGATCGTCGACGACATCACGCCGCTGCGCGCGCTGGATGCGAAGGTACTGGACAGCGAGGCGAGCTTCCTGCCCTCGCAACCGGTGCAACAGCGGATCAAGGCATTCGGCGGCTGGCCCGGCGGCGACGCCGCCTTCGTCGGACCCAACCCGACCGATGGGGCAGTGATTACCTACTACCAGCGCAGCCGCCACCTGTTCGGCAAGCTGACCATCGATGTGCTGGACAGCCAGGGCAACCTGCTCGACACCCTGCCGGCGAGCGTGCGCCGCGGCATCAACCGGGTGCAGTGGTCAATGCGCAGCAAGCCGCCGCGGGTTCCGCCGGCCGCCCAGATCGCCGGTAACTCCATCGTCGGCCCGCGCGTGGTGCCGGGTGTCTACACGGTGCGCATGACCAAGGGCAAGGACGTATTCGAAACGAAGCTGACGGTGAAACTCGATCGCCGCGACAGCTTCAGCGTCGCCGATCGCCGGGCCCAGTTCGATGCAGCCACCCGAGTCAAGACGCTGTTCGGCACCATGAGCGACCTGGTCGCGCGGATCAACGCCGTACGCAGTGCCGCCGACGCCGAAGCAGCCAGCCTGCCCGCCGATACCGATGCCAGCCGCAAACAGCTGGCCAGCCTCAGCGAGCAGGCCAACGCAATCCGGCAGAAGATCGTGGCCACCACCGAGGGCGGCGCGATTACCGGCGAGGAACGCCTGCGCGAGCACACCGACCAGTTGTACGGCGCGATCATGTCGTACGAGGGTCGTCCCTCCAACTATCAGATGAGTTACATCGACACACTGAGCCGCGAACTGGGTGACGTGCAGAAAGCCTTCGCCACGTTCCGGGACGGACCGCTGGCCAAGACCAACGCCGAGCTGAAATCGCACCAGCTGAAGGAGATCATCGTCCCGGCCAACATCCCCGAACAGGACGGCGAATCCGGCGGCGGCAAGGAAGGGCTGGAGGCGCTGATGCGCGGGATGGATCGCGACTGACGTTTGACGCCCGACCCGCCGGACCTCCCCGGAGCCGCGCCGCTCTTGGGAGGACCGCGCCCACACATGGCTGCCTCGGCACTCTGGGGAATCCACCCGGCTCGTCGCAAGCACCGTACTCCGAAACCGGCTGCATCCTTCTGGTGAAACTGCGCTATCTCGATACCGCCGACGCCAAACGCGTGGCGGTCAGGAATGGGGTCAAGTTCACTTCGCGACAAGCGCGGGGAGCGGGCGCACTACCGCGCGGTGTATTCGCGCCGATCCTCAGGCAATCGCCAGACGACCTCGACTCGACCTGCGCAGTTTTCGCACACGTTGGCCAGTGCGGGATCCATCGCCTGCCCTGCTTTCTGGGTGATGCCGATCGGCGACGCCACCTGACTCTCCTCCGCGAAGTCTTGCTCGATAACGGGTGGACTGCACGCCTATGGGCTGATGGACGAACACGTCAGCTGCTGATGACGCCGCTCGAAGTCGGCGCGGCCGCGGGCTCCATGCAGAGACTCGGTCGCGGCTGCGTCAGCGGGACTCGACGTTTTGCTGGCGTCCGCCCTGCTCGCCGCCACCACACAACAAGTGAACCGTCAGCAAGCGCACCTGACCTCGCCACGGCGAACTGTAGTATCCGGGTCAACGTATCGCCGTCATCCCCGATTGTGCGCCCCCACCTGGAGTGTGCCCATGTTCAACAAAATCAGAAACTGGCGCATACGGCGTGTCGTCGCGCGGCACCCGATCGCCGAGCGGCCCTGGCAAGACGCGCTCCAGCGTTGTCACCCGGCGCGTCGGCTGGGCGCCTCCGACCAGGCCACGCTGCGCGTGTTTGCCACGCTGTTCCTGGACCGCAAGTCGTTGGAGCCGGTCACGGGGTTGGATCTTGATGAAAGCGACTGTGTTCTGCTCGCGACCCACGCTTGCGTACCGATCCTGAAACTGGGCCTTGATTGGTACGACGGTTGGCACAGCGTCATCGTGTACCCGGAGGCGTTCATTCCACGTCGCCAGCACATGGACGCCGCAGGGGTGGTCCACCAGACCAACACTCCGTTGGCCGGTGAGGCATGGGGGCGTGGGCCGGTGATCCTGTCGTGGGCGAGCGTGCTGAATATCGCGCAGAAACCGGGGCACAACGTGGTCATCCACGAAATGGCGCACAAGCTCGATATGCTCAACGGTGACGCCAACGGTTTTCCGCCAATGCACCGGCGGATGGATCGCCAGGTCTGGTGGAAAGTTTTTTCAAGCACGTGGGACCGACTGCAGGATGAGCATCGCAAGGGGATCGACTTGCCCATCGATCCGTACGGCCTCGAAAGCCCGGCCGAGTTCTTTGCGGTTGCCAGTGAGCAATTTTTTGAAGCACCCGCCGCATTGCGCCAACATTTACCGGACGTCTATCGGCAGCTCACGCAGTTTTACCGGCAACACCCGTGCTGAAGGCGCGGCGTTCAAACATGAGCTTCCGAGGGTTGACAGGTAGCAGGGCGCCGAGACGACTTCCGTGCCGTGGTCGAAGCCAGGCTCCGCCGCTTCGTCGACGCCCTGTACGCCCACCGCGCGGCAAGTGAACTCTCGGGAACTGAACCTGCCTCCCGTTTTGACCCGCGTTTTGCAGCCTTACCTGAAGCGCTCGGGCCTCGGCGGAGCCTCAGGCGGCAACGCCAGAATCCACTGCGCCAACTCATGCGCCTGCGCTGGCGGCACCGCAAGATTGGGCATGATTCCGCCCCACGGCCCCTGCCCACCGCGCGCAATGAAAGCCGCCACGTCCTCCCGCGCACCACCCTGACCGTGATAACGCCACGCTATCCACGAAAGCGCCGGCCCGAAGCCACCATCGTGCAGCGCGTGACAGGACGCGCACGGATACTGGCTGAACGCCGCTGGCGCATCGGCAAGAGCAGCCGCGCCAGGCCGCGTCATCATCCCGTGCATGCCACCGTGCATCCCCATGGATTGCCCTCGGTGCCAGCTACGCAACCAACCGATGCCGCCGCCAGCGAAGCCAGCCCAGACGACCAGCACGGCAGCAACAAGCAGGATGGGGACGATGAACGACTTCATTGATGGTCTGGAGAACTGGAGGGACGTCCGGAACACGGACACCTCTTTTTCTACGCCACGCAGGTCGCAGTAACTAGCACTGTTTTCACCGCGACCGGGTGCCGTGCGTGATGTGCAGATTGCCGTAACGCCCTCCGCACCAGATCGTCGCGCTTCCATCCGCGCGAACCTGCTCCGTACACACCCGGGCGGCGCTCCCAACCGGGAGGCAATGCCTACTTTGCAAGAAAGTGCACTCTTGCGCTTGTTTGGAGCTTGCGACGTACGGGAAAGCCAAGGCGCCACGAATACGGAAAGAGACGACTCAACTTTATGCGTCCCGGTCTGCGCCGCTCTCCAGAGCGTGTAAAAGCGTTTTTCCGACCTTCGCTGGGCCAACACCGCCGCGTCCGCCGCGTCCCACCACCATGGCACCCTCGAGCGTCGACAGCATCAGCTCGGCAAGATCTATGCTCCGCAGCGTGGAAGTCAGCTGCCCACTCCGCTGAGCATCGCGAAACGCAGCAGCAAGCCACGCAAGATTGAGCTGGAAAAAGCCGGCTACGGCCTCGCCGACGTCGGCAGGAAGCGCATCGGCTTCAGCGCCGAGCATGCCGCAGACGCACAGTCGACCGTCTTGCGCATAGGTGGCAGCAAACAACTTCACATAGGCTTTCAGCCGTGCCAGCGGATCACGCCGAGCGATGTCGATGGCCGCCAGCGCGGATTCAAACCGTTCGGTATAACGACGCGCCAACGCCGCGACCAGATCGGCCTTGGTGCGGAAGTGGTGATGCACGCTGGGCTTTCGAATACCCACCACCTGCGCCACATCGTCGAAGGAGAAGCCGCCATATCCGCGCTGCTGGATCATGGCCTCGGCGGTATCCATCACACGCGCAGCCGTCCCGTCGGCGACAAAACTCATGCGGACACCTCAGTATCGGTAATCAGGTGTCCGGTCTTGACCAGGATGATGCAGCCCTCGCGACTGAACGGCTTGTGCTGGCTCAAATGCGGACTGCGCAACCAAGTGCCCGCCGGATAGCGGCCGCGCTCGTCCTCGAACACGCCCTCGACCACAAGGATTTCCTCGCCGCCGTAATGGCGGTGCGGATTGAAGTAGCTCCCCGGCGCCCAGCGCACCAGTGCGGTGTGTTCGGTACCAAATTCGTGCAGAGGCATGACCGACAGGCCCGGCACCATTCCCGGCAACCAGGCGGTATCGATGGTGTGCACCACCACTCGCGACTGGTCGGCCTGCTGGAAGTAGCGCAACTTCACGAACAGCACGCACCCGCTTTCCGACCATGGCGCATGCGCCGAGCCCGGCGGATTGCGGATGTATGAGCCGGGGCCAAAGCGCCCGCTCTCGTCACAGAACACACCGTCCATTACGAACAACTCTTCCCCCAGTTCGTGCAGATGGCGGGAAAATCGCGAACCCGGCGCATAGCGCACAAACGATGTTGCGCGCGCCACTTCGCCGCCATCGCGTTCAAGCATCTTGCGCTGAATACCGGCTGACGGCGAGTCCAGCCAGCTCATCTCAGCCGCATCCAGGACGACACGTTCGGACCAGTCGGAATGAA
>JBKJMY010000046.1:0-3771 GCA_046596115.1 Arenimonas sp. | reverse complement strand
GGCGTGACCCTGCTGGTTGATCCGCTGAGCCTGCAGTACCTGATGGGCGCCGAAGTCGACTACCGCGAAAGCCTGCAGGGGTCGCAGTTCGTGATCCGCAACCCGAACGCCAAGAGCACCTGCGGCTGCGGCAGCAGCTTTTCGGTGTGACCCCGACCCCGCGTCGGTACGCGTTCCAGCACGACGGCCTGGACCGCGCCGAGCACCTGCGCGAGGATGCCGTGGCGCTGGCTGCCGCCTGGCCATCGGCCGCGGTCCTGCTGATTGATGCCGAGGGCCAGGTGCACTGCGCCGGCACCGAGGACGCGCCGGAATTCGTTCGGGGCGGCCAGTGTTCACCGGGCCAGCCCGAAACGGCGAGTTTTCTTGGCCTCGATGACACGGGCAGCGCCTGGTTCGCGCTACCGGCCGAGGGCGTCGACACGCTTCCGTCCCTCTGCCTGGACCTGCGCAGCGCCGGCAGCCGCTGGCCGGCGCGCGAGGCCGCGGTATTCGCGCAGGCGCGCGGCCTGCTGCACTGGCAGTCGCGCAATCGCTTTTGTGGCCTGTGTGGCGGCGGACTGGTGCTTGAACGCGCCGGTTTCTGCGCGCGCTGTTCGTCCTGCGGCAGCGAACACTACCCACGCACCGACCCGGCGATCATCGTTGCGGTCAGCGATGGCGAGCGCCTGCTGCTCGGCCGCCAGGCGTCCTGGCCGGCGGGCCGCTGGTCGGTGCTTGCCGGATTCCTGGAACCGGGCGAGTCGCTCGAGCAGACCGTGGCGCGCGAAGTGATGGAAGAGGCTGGCGTGCGCGTGCGCGATTGCCAGTACCTGGCCTCGCAGCCTTGGCCATTTCCGGCGGCATTGATGCTTGGCTTCCGCGCCTCGGCCGATCCGCAGCCGATTGCCGTGGGCGCTGAGCTGGAGGATGCGCGCTGGTTCAGTGCCGAGGAACTGCGCGCCCTGGTGGCCGAGGGCACGATGAAGCTGTCGCCACGCCTGTCGATCTCGCGCTGGCTGATCGATGACTGGATGGCGGCGCGCTGATGCGGGCCGGAGCGGGAGGATTGGCACGGGACGGAGCCGCCGGGAACCGGTCTACAATTGCCCGCATGGGGTGTGCCGGTGGAATGGGTGATTTCGCGGCGGGTTGGCCATGGCGCTGATCCTGATCGCGGTTGTGCTTGCACTGGTGCTCGGTCATGTTGCGCCGGGGTTGCTGGCGCTGCGCCGCTACGGCTGGCTCGTGGCCTGGTTGCACACGATCGGCCGCGTATTCAATGGGCCGGGTACCTGGGCGGGACGGGTCGGCCTGCTTGTTGCGGTTGGGCTTCCGGTGCTCGCCGTGGGCGCTGCGCAGTGGCTGCTCGACGGCCACGCGTATGGATTGCCACTGTTCCTGCTCACCTTGGCTGTGCTGGTCTATACATGGGGCCCACGCGACCTCGATCTGGATGTCGACGCGGTGGTGGAAGCGCGTGACACCGAATCGCGCCGCGCTGCTGCCGCGGCCTTGTTCCCCGAAGGCGGCGAGCCGACGATCGAAGGGCCAGCGTTGGTCGAGGCTGTCTTCCGCTGCGCTTTGTGGCGCTGGTTCGGCATCCTGCTCTGGGCCTTGCTGCTTGGGCCGGCGGGCGCGCTGTTGTATCGGTTGGTGTCGCTGGCTGCGCAGGGCGAATCGCTCAAGGTGCTGTCGGAATCACAGGGCGCCGCGGCGCGATTGTTCCTGTCCCTGCTGAACTGGCCGGTGGCGCACCTGATGACGCTGGGACTGGCGCTCGCCGCAAACTTCGACGGCGTATTGGCCGCGTGGCGCGACTGGCATGCGCACGGCGGGCGGGCGCTGGATATCGGATTCCTTGGTGCCGCTGCGCGCGCGTCGGTGGTGTGCGAGTTGGCGGAAGAAGATGCCTACGCCATCGACGGACCGGCGCAGGCGCCGGCATTGCTTGAGCTGCGTGATGCCATGAGCCTGGTCTGGCGCGTGCTGCTGCTGTGGCTTGCGGCGCTGGCCGTGTTCGTGATCGCCGGATTCGTCAACTAGTCCTGAACGGGCCCCCGTTCAGGCTGCACCGTTCACGTTGCTCCGTTCAGGCTAGCCCCGATCAGGGATTGTTGCCGCGCAGGGCGCGGACGCGCGCTTCCAGAGCTTCGGCGGTGGCCTGGTTGCCCGGCAGTGACGGCCCGGCCTGGACTTCGGCGTGTGCGCGCAAGCGGCGTGGCAAACGCAGCCGACCCAGCCGCGAGTCGCGCCGACTCCACATGCTGGCCCACATCCCCTTGAGTGCGAGCGGCACCACCGGCACCTCGCGCCGCGCCAGGATTTTCTCGACCCCGCCCTTGAACTGGGCAATCTCGCCATCCCGGGTCAGCGCGCCTTCGGGAAAGATGCAGACCAGTTCGCCCTCCGCCAACGCCGCATCCACCGCATCGAACGCGGCCTGCATGAGGACAGGATCCTCTTTCATTCCGGCGATCGGGATCGCGCGCGCGGCCTTGAAGATCCAGCCGGCGCCCGGGGTGCGGAAGATCTTGTAGTACATGACGAACCGGATCGGCCGCGGGATCGCGCCGCTCAGCACCAACGCGTCCATGTAGCTGACGTGGTTGCACACCAGCAGCGCCGGCCCCTCGTCGGGCACGAATTCCTCCACGCCCACCGAGCGCACGTTGTACATGAGCTTCACATAGATCCAGGCCAGAAAGCGCATCAGGAACTCGGGCACCAGGGTGAAGATATAGATGCCCACCAGCCCATTGAGCACCGCGATCACCAGGAAGAACTGCGGGATCGACCAGTGCAGCAATGTCTGTGACACGATGCCGAACACCGCCGCCGAAACGATGAACAAGGCGTTGAGGATATTGTTGCCGGCGATCACCCGCGACAACTCGGCCTTGGGCGTGCGGCTTTGCACCAGGGCGAACAGCGGCACCAGGTAAAAGCCGCCGAACACGCCGATCAGCAGCAGGTCGGCCAGCACGCGGTGCGCGCCCGGCGTGTGCAGGAACTCCATGATCCCCGTCACCGTGCCCGGCGCCACGCCGCTGCGCGCGAAATACAGGTCGATGCCGAACGCCGTCACGCCCAGGGCGCCCAGCGGCACCAGGCCGATTTCAACCGTGCGGTGCGACAGCTTCTCGCACAATAACGACCCGATGCCGGTGCCGACCGAGAACACGCCCAGCGCGAGCATCAGCAGCGCACTCTTGGCATCCTCCGATACGCCGCCCAGGTTGATTTGCGCATACACCGGCAACTGCGCCGTCAGCGCGGTGCCGAAGAACCAGAACCAGCTGATGCCCAGCACCGAGTTCCACACCGCACGCTGCTTCATGCACAGCCGGATGATCGGCAGGCTGCTGGTGATCGGGTTGAAGTCAACCTTGATGCCGGGCGCGGTGGGCGGTGCCGACGGGATGAAGCGCGATGCCGCATAGCCGACCAGGGCAATGCCGATGATCGCCAGCGAGGCAGGCAGTGGATTGCCGGAAATCATCAGCGCGATACCCAGCATCATGCCGATCAGGATCGACATCGCGGTGCCCGACTCGACCAGGCCATTGCCGCCGGTCAACTCCTCCGGCCGCAGGGCTTGCGGCAGGATCGAGTACTTGATCGGGCCGAATACGGTCGAGTGCAGGCCCATCAGGAACAGCACCACCAGCAGCAGTGCGGCGTGGTGTGCGTAGAAGCCCCAGGCCGCGATGCACATCACCTCGATCTCGAACACCTTCACCGCGCGGATGATCCGCGTCTTCTCGTACTTCTCCGCCAACTGGCCGGCAG
>JBKJMY010000338.1:0-5716 GCA_046596115.1 Arenimonas sp. | reverse complement strand
AATTGGACGAACCGCTGGTGTCGATGGAAACCGCGAAAGCGGTAGTCGAGTTGCCCTCACCCTATTCCGGAAAAGTGCTGCGCGTGGCGGGCGGCGCCGGCGACGTGATCAATACCGGCGCCTGGCTGGTGGAGATGGAACTCGACATGAGCCTGCCGCAGCGTGCCGAAGCGCAGGATACCGGGCATGCGCACGGCAGTGGCCACGCGCCGCCGCCGGAGGAAGAATCGATTGCGCCGCCCAGTGCAGCGCCGGTCGGCAGCAAGCCCACCGGTGCCGAAGAGGTCGTGCAGCAGCCCGAACCGACCGCGACGAAAGCGCCGGACGCCAAGTCGGCCGATGCCGGCACGGTGGTTGGCGCGATGCAGTCCAGCGACGCAGTGCGCAGCGAGACGGCTTTCGCCGTCGGCGGCGCCAAGGCGATGCCGGCGGTACGGGCGCTGGCCAAGAAGCTGGGCGTCGACCTGACCCGCGTCGCGCCCACCGGCGCCGATGGCGTCGTCACCATGGCCGACGTCAAGAAAGCCGCCAGTGGGACCACCTCGAGTGGGAGCGGCTCGAGTGGGAGCGGCTTCAGCCGCGATCCCCCACCCCGCCCGCCATCAATCCCATCGCCCCCCATACCCATGCCCTCCACAGCGCGCAACACCCCAGTGCGCGCCACCGCCGCCCGCGATACCGACGAGCCAATCCGCGGCGTGCGCCGCAACATGATGCGGGTCATGAGCCAGGCCCACGCCGAAGTCGTGCCGACCACGCTGATGGATGACGCCGACCTGCACACCTGGTCGCCGGGCGAAGACATCATGGTGCGACTGATTCGCTCGATCGTGCATGCCGCTGCCGCCGAACCAGGCTTGAACGCCTGGCTCAACGCCAAGGAAGGCACGCTGCGCCGCCATTCCCGCGTCGATGTCGGCATCGCGGTGGATTCGCCGGAAGGCCTGTTCGTGCCCGCGCTGCGCAATACCGACCAGCTCGACCCGCACCAGGTGCGCATGGAACTCAACCGCCTGCGCGATGGCGTCAAGAACCGCAGCCTGCCGCCGGAAGACCTGACCGGCTACACCATCATGCTGTCGAATTTTGGTGTCTTCGCAGGGAAATACGCGACACCGATCGTGGTCCCGCCGTGCGTGTGCATCATTGGTGCTGGGCGGCTCAACCACGCGATCGTGCCGGTGTTGGGCGGCATGGAAACGCACCGGATGATGCCGTTGTCGCTGAGCTTCGACCATCGCGCGGTCACTGGCGGCGAGGCCGCACGCTTCCTGCGCGTGATGATCGACGACCTGCAACGCGCACACTGATCGCGGCTCGGGTCCGCAAGACGATCGCGCCTCCCCGCGCGAACTGGGCGAAACGCAAATGACCAGGCGACTCGTTGGATTCATGATCGACTGCGAACGGGCCGCGATCGGCCCGGCCGCCCTGTTCTGGAGTGGCGCGCTCGGGCTGCCGATCGTCGATCCCGACGAATTTGGCGATGGGCGCTATGCCCTGCTCGGCCCGGGTCCCGCCGGCATCCATGTTGAAGTGCAATCTGTGCAGCATCCCTCGCGCCTGCACCTGGACATCGAATGCGATGACATTGATGTCGAGGCTGCGGCGCTCGAAGCCATCGGCGCAACGCGCATCGCCAAACCGCGCGATCGCTGGTGGGTAATGCAGGCGCCCACCGGGCACCGCTTCTGCCTGGTGCGCAAACGCGAACGCGAATTCGCCTCGCGGCCGCGCCGGACCACCCTGCCCTTGCAGCACCACAGCGTGCTGATCGCGCTGGTGATCGATTGCCCCGGCGAATCACTGGAGCCGGCGCTGCAGTTCTGGAGCCGGGCCCTGTGCCGTGACATCGCCAGCCACGACCAGGACGACGACGGACGCTATGGCGAGTTAATCACAACGCCCGATGAGCTGTTCGTGCTGCTGCAGCAGGTGGACCACGAGGCGCGCGTGCACCTGGATATCCAGACCGACGACTTGGATGCCGAAGTCGCGCGCCTGGAGCGGCTGGGCGCCACGCGCGAATCCTTGGTCAAACGCTGGTGGCTGATGCGCGCACCAACCGGCCACCGCTTCTGCGTCGTGCGCCAGCAACCGCCGAAGCCGGGCGTGCGGCAAAACAGCTGGGGTCGGCGCGCCTGAACTTGGCTGCCTGAACGGGGCCGGCTCTCTCGCGGATTGACTGGGAGCGGCCCTCGCCAAGACAAACGCACCCGGCAATCAATCCCGGCAATCAATCCCGGCAGTAGCCCTCACTGGCATGGACCGTCAGGCAGTTTTTCTTGTCCGCCAGCCATTTCATGCCGGTCGCCTTGCCATCGGTGGCGTGGATGGTTTCGCTCTTGCCATCGCGCTCAAAGGTGATCGCGTCGCCCTTGCGCTGTGCGCCGAAGAATCGGAGCCGGTCGAGGTCGTGGATCGTCAGCTGATAGCCTTCATCCTTGGCTTCGATGGTGAGGGAGGTTCCCTCCGGCCCGGTCCATTTGCCGAGCCAGGCATCCGGGCCAGTGGCCTTCGGGGCCGATTGGTCTGGTGACGGGACCGGGGCAGGTGCGGTCGGCTCGGCTGCGACTTGCGCAGGCGTCGCGGTTGGGGCAGCCACGGGCGCTGACGGGGGTGCGGCCGCCGGCTTGCAGGCAGTAAGGGCGGCAATGCCGCTGAAAAGCAAGGCGGTGGCGAACAAACGGGTGAGCATGGCGGTCTCCTGGACGAAAGGTGCGGTCATCATGCGGCGAAAACCATGAACGGCGGGTGCAGGCCCGATTCACTCGGTGCGCGATCGTGCGCAATCGTGCGCAATCCAAACGGCTCCGGGTTACTGAGCACGGCCAGCACCCGCACCCTCCTGGCCGAAGGGTCGCAATTGCTCGTCGATAGCGCGCGACTTGTCGGTCACCACATCGCCGGTATGCAGGGTCGACTTGCGCTCCATCAGCAGCAGCAGGCATTCGTGCTCGGCCACCGGGTTATGCCGTACGCCCTTTGGCACCACGTGCATCTGGCCGGCCGACAGTTCCACCGTGCCGTCATCGAATTCCAGCCGCAGCCTTCCTTCGAGCACCAGGAATAGTTCGTCTTCATTGTCGTGTCGATGCCACGCCAGGCTGCCATGTACCTTGGCCACCTTGATGTAGTTGTCGTCGACCGCGGCGATGACCCGCGGAGACCACAACTCGGTGAGCGACCGGGCAATCTCGAGCGGCGACAGCGCAGCGCGCGCGCCCGCGCCAGCGGCAGCGCCGGACCCGGACCCGGTGTCGGACCCAGTGTCGGTGTCGGCAAGCTCGCGGGTCATGAACATGCTGTGCGGCGAGTCGACGAACTCGGCGAATGGCCCGCAAAACGCGAAGCCGAAGCGTGCGTACAGCGCGCGCGCCGGTTCGAAGGCCTCCGCCGATCCAGTTTCCAGGCTGAGCCGTGTGTAGCTGCGGCGCGCGGCTTCGTCGAGCAAGTGCCGGAGCATGACCGCGCCGACGCCACGCCGGCGCTGGGACCGGGTGGTCCGCATGGACTTGAGCTCGCCATGGGCCGCATCCAGCTCCCGCAGTGCGCAACAGCCGAGCAACACGTCGCCCTCCCACGCCGCCCAGAAACTCAGGCCGGGCCCGCGCAGGCCATGCAGGTCGATCGCATGGATGGCTTCGGGCGGCGAGTGCAGCGCCATGTCCTCGAGGTGCTCGCGCAGCAACGCCTGCACCGCAGGCAGCTCAAGTCCGTCCGGGCGCATCGTGATGTCCATGTCAGCCACCTCGATCGCTGTCATTCAACCCGGATCGCGCTAAGCGGTCCAGGCGATGTCGATGCCGTCGCTGTCGCCCAGCGCTTTGCGCAGCATCGCCACCAGCGGTGGATGGCCGCCGTTTGCTTCGAACATTGCCAGAGTCTGGGTGTCGATGAAGTAATCGGTATCGGTTGACGACTCTTCTTCCAGCTGGCCCACCAGGAACTCGAGTTCTTCGTCGGTGATGAAACCGATGGTGCTGTTGTCTGCCTTGTTGCTGATGCGGATGGTCATGCGGGTTCCTGTAGTTCAGCGCGATGCGGTGGTCCGACCGCCCGGGGCCGCGATCGGCAGGTGCGAGCGTAGCGGTGCCGGCGGCGACTGTCACGCCGGGCAATCAATCCCGAACGCCCTGTCCGCCAGGACCCTGATCAGGCGCATCGCTGGAACGCAAGGCGGCCTGACTGGCCTTGCCGCCCAACGCGACGGGTGCGGCGCCAGTCAGCGCGTCCCGAATCGGCGCGCGCGCACGATCCAAGCCACAACCAGTACCAGCAGGAAGGCGTGGTACGCCGCCAGCGTGGCGAGCAACTGCGGCCACAAGGTACCGTCGCGGTCCGCTGGCAGGAAGTATCCCCACCACATCGCCAGCGCACTCAACACCAGGGCCAGCGCAAGCGCCACCAGATCGAAGCGGCGGCGGCCGCGGCCGATGGCATGCGAGCGCGGATAATTCCAGAAGGTCCAGCCGAGCACGGCGAACCAGGGCGCAAACAGGATCAGTGCAAGGCTGGGCATGTTGTCTGCGCGCGGCCTAGCTGGCCGCGTCAGCGTCAGTGTCAGCGGCCGCGAGCGCCGCGAGCACCGCAACCACTGCATCAACGGGGATATCTGCAGCGAGCACACCCAGCAATTGATCACCGAAGTACAGTCCCGCACCAGCCACGTCACGCAATCCCGCGCCCCCGCTGGCGCGCAGGCGCGCCACCAGTTGGCCAACATCGCGGGCGGCCACGTGGCCGGCACTGGTCAGCAGCACAGTGCCCTGCCCGTCCACCAGCTTGAAGTGGAATAGCGCGCCCTCGCGATACTGCTTGAAGCCAGCAGCCTGGCCCGATGATTTCGCGACCGCCGCTTTGGATGCCGGCCGAACCACATTGCGCAGATCGCGCAGGCCAACCGCTTCGCGCAGTTCAGCGATGAAGGGCCGGGCCAGTTTGCGCGCCTTGTTGGCGCCTTCGCGCAACACCGCCTCGAGCTCGATCGGCTGCGCCAGCAGTGCCTCGTACTTCTCGCGCATCGGCGCGACCTGGCTGTCGATCAGGCCATACAGCGCCGCCTTGGCTTCGCCCCAGGCGATGCCATCGGCAAACGCCTGGCGCATCGCCTGCGTCTGCTCGGGATCGGCAAAGGCCTGGTAGAGCTGGAACAGCGCGGAGCCTTCAACCTGCTTGGGCTCGCCGGGCGCCCGCGAATCGGTGACGATGGACTGGATCAGCGCGCGCAACTGCTTGGGCGGCGCGAACAACGGGATCGTGTTGTCGTAGCTCTTGCTCATCTTGCGGCCATCCAGGCCCGGCAACGTGGCGACCGCTTCGTCAAGAAGCGCCGATGGCATGACGAAGTGTTCGCCGTACATATGGTTGAAGCGCGCCGCAAAGTCGCGCGCCATTTCAATGTGCTGCACCTGGTCGCGACCGACCGGCACTTTGTGCGCGCCAAACATCAGTATGTCGGCGGCCATCAACACCGGATACATGAACAGGCCGGCATTCACGCCTGCATCGGGGTCTTCGCCTTCGGTCACGTTGCGATCCACCGCGGCCTTGTAGGCATGCGCTCGATTGAGGATGCCCTTTCCGGCAACGCAAGTCAGCAACCAGGTCAGCTCGGGAATTTCCGGAATGTCAGACTGGCGATAGAACCAGACCTTGTTCGGGTCCAGTCCGGCGGCGAGCCAGCTGGCGGCGATTTCCAGGGTGGACCGCTGCA
>JBKJMY010000168.1:0-5817 GCA_046596115.1 Arenimonas sp. | reverse complement strand
AGCAGGCCGAAGCTGGCCGTGGCGTCACCGGGATCGGCCTCCGGCGCCAGTGCGTGGCCTGCGGGCGGTTCAGTAGACACGGCCACCCGATCCATAGTCGCGCAGCACGTCGCATGCCGCATTGCGCGCAATATCCGCCTGCACGGCGATGCCGCGCTTGTTCAATTCGCCCTGCCAGTCGGCCGGCATCGGGCCTTCATCGAAACCGGCAAGGCCCTGCACGTCGTCGGCACGCGCAGCAACCAGCAATTGGTCGATGCCGGACCAGAACAGGGCGCCGTAGCACATGGCGCATGGCTGGGCGGAACTGGCGAGTGTCCACGGCCCGCCGGTCTCGTTGAGGCGGACGCGCTGCAGCCGTTGCTGGGTAGTGGCGATGGCCATCATTTCGGCATGGGCGATCGAGCAGGTGGTGGGCACCACGCGATTGACGCCCACGCCAGCCAGGCGCCCGGATGGATCGAACACGGCGGCGCCGAAGGGTCCGCCGGTGCCGTGGCGCACATTGCGGCGCGACAGGTCGATGGCCAGTGCGATCTTCGCCGACGGATCGGAGTAGTCGCGCAAGGCATCCACCTCGTCATCGACCCAGGGCGGCAGGTGCAGGTGCAACTGGGTGAGCAGGTTCACTGCACCAGCACGCCGTTGTCGACCGTGCGCGTGCCGCAGCGCCCGTTGCTGCACTGGCAGCCGGGGACGGCGATGGATCCGCACACACCCGACAGTCCTTCGGCCTTGCAGCGCGCCTTCACTGCATCGGCAAAGGTCGGGCTGTCGCGATTCAGGCAGGCCGGACGATAGCCGCAGCAACTGCCGACGTCTTTCACGGTGCAGTCGGCATCGCTGTTGCAACGGTCATCGAGACGTTCCGGCTTGCCGGCGGGCGCAGAGGGCGCCTCCGGGGTCGCGCGTCGTGCCGGCATTGGCTCGGCCGCTGCGGTGGCTTCGGCCAGCGAACGGGCATCGGCCGGCGTCGGTGGCGGCACGGCTGGTTGCAGGGGTACCGATTGCAGCGCCGCACCTTTTCCGGCCGGCATCGACTGATTGTCGGACGCGCGCTTCGCCGCGCTCGATTGCACTGCGCGCTCCGAATCAGGCGAGGACATTGCGGACGAGGCGTCCGCGTTGACAGCACCAGGCGCGTCGGTCGCCGATCCAGCCACGCGATCGGGCGCGCTGCAGGCGACGACCAGCAGAACCGCCGCAAGCGTCAGGCAACGCATGCCGGCGCCGATCATGCGGGCGTGGCCCTGGCCCAGATGTCGCGCAGGCCAACGGTCCGGTTGAACACGGGCGCATCAATGCTGTGATCGCGGCGGTCGGCAACGAAATAGCCGAGCCGCTCGAACTGGTGTCGATCCTCGGGCGCGATAGCGGCTGCCGCCGGCTCGACGAAGCCGCGCACGATGCGCACCGAGTCCGGATTCAGATGGTCGCGGTAGGTCGCGCCGTCGACGTCGTTGTCCGGTTCCGGCACCAGGAACAGGCGGTCGTACAGGCGCATCTCGGCAGCGACTGCATGGCGTGCGCTCACCCAGTGGATGGTGCCCTTGATCTTCCGGTCCGCGCCCGGCAAACCGGCGCGGCTGTCGGGATCGAGCGTGGCATGCAGGGTGACCACGCGGTCGCCGTCCTTTTCCACGCGCTCGCAGCGGATGATGCCGACGCCGCGCAGGCGCACTTCACCACCGGGCACCAGGCGATGGAAGCCCTTCACCGGATCTTCCATGAAGTCATCGCGTTCGATCCACAGTTCGTGCGAGAACGGCACCTGGCGTGTCCCGAGCGATGGATCCTTGGGGTGGTTCGGGAACGTCAGCCGCTCCTCATGCCCTTGATCGAGGTTGCTGAGCACCAGCCTGAGCGGATCGACCACGGCCATGCGCCGCGTGGCGTGGCTGTCGAGGTCCTCGCGCACGCAGCCCTCGAGTACCGAGAAGTCGGTGATCGAATTCTGCTTGGAGATGCCGACGCGCTGCGCCAGCAGCCGCAGCGAGGCGGGCGTGTAGCCGCGCCGGCGCAAGCCCTGCAGGGTCGGCATGCGCGGATCATCCCAGCCCGACACCAGGCCATCGTGCACCAGCGCCATCAGCTTGCGCTTGCTCATCACCGTGTAGTTGATGTTGAGGCGCGAGAACTCGATCTGCCGCGGCTTTGACACCGGCGTTTCAAGGCCGGCATCGACCAGCGGCTGCCAGAGTTCTCGGTGCGTGCGCAGGTCGATGTTGTCGATACACCAGTCATACAGCGGCCGGTGGTCTTCGAACTCGAGCGTGCAAAGGGAATGGGTGATGCCCTCGACCGCGTCGGAGATGCAATGGGCATAGTCATACATGGGATAGATCGGCCAGGCATCGCCGGTATTCTGGTGCCGGACGTGGCGGATCCGGTAGATCGCCGGATCGCGCAGGTTGATGTTGCCACTGGCCATGTCGATCTTTGCGCGCAAGGTGCGGGTGCCATCCGGAAACTCGCCCGCGCGCATGCGCCCGAACAGGTCCAGGCTTTCGGCAACGGTGCGATCGCGGTATGGCGAATTACGGCCCGGCTCGGTCAGCGTGCCGCGGTACTCGCGCACCTGCTCGGCGCTGAGGTCGCAGACGTAGGCCTTGCCATCGGCGATCAGCTTGAGCGCGCTGCGGTAGAACACCTCGAAGTAGTCCGAGGCATGGCGCAGTTGCGCGTATTCAAATCCCAGCCAGTGCACGTCGTCCTTGATCGCCTCGACGTATTCCGGGTCTTCCTTCGACGGATTGGTGTCGTCGAAGCGCAGGTTGCACAGGCCGCGGTTCTCCTCGGCCACCCCGAAGTTCAGGCAAATGGCCTTGGCATGGCCGATGTGGAGGTAGCCATTGGGCTCGGGCGGAAACCGGGTGCGGATGCACGCGTGGCGGCCGTGCGCCACGTCATCGCGCACGATCTGGCGGATGAAGTCCTGCCTCTCCGGGACGGTCGCGACGGTAGGGTCGACTTGGTTCATGGACAGGGCAATGGGTCGGGCGAGGGCGAACCCACAGTTTAACCGAGCCAAGGCGCCACCCCGCCGATCCGCGTGATGCGTGGCGCATCGGCCGGTGTTTCCGGCACACTGCAAGCATTACCGAGGAGCCGTACGGTGACACCCGATATCCGGACTTCCCCCCGCCCGGAACGCAGCCCCGCCCCATGGCTGTTCGCCGTATTGCTCGTTCTGGCCTGCATGGCCAGCACGATCGTGGCGCCTGCGCGCGCTGAAGAACCTGCGCTGCGACTCGCCTCGGCAACCGTCGATGCAGAAATCCCCCTAGACGACATCCTCAGCGGCCAGGCGCGGGTCGGGTTCAATCCGATCGTTTCGCGCAGCGGGCCGGTGCGTGCGCTGGATGGAAAGGTGGTGTGGATCCGCGTGCGGGTCGAACTGCCTGACGATGGTCGCGCATGGGTGGTGACCGTGCCGCGCCAGGGCCTTTTCTCGCTGCGCCTGTTTGAGGGCGGTCCACCCGCGCGGCAGCTGGCCCAGGTCGGCGCCGGCGTGGTGCCGGACGCGCGCTGGCCAGACCGCTTCGTGTTGCCGCTGGCAGGTACCGGTGCGGTGACCGTGTACCTGCAGGTGCTCGGCCAGGGCTGGCTGAACCTGCAGCCGGAGATACTGGACGTCACCGCCGCCGACGGCCAGGCATCGCAAGTCAGCCGCGCCTTTGACCTCCTGTATGCCAGCCTCTTCGCGATCGGCGTGGCCGCGTTGCTGCGGCGCTGGTTTGGTGGTCAGCGCACCTTGCGCGTGGCCGCCGCCGCATTTGCCTGCCTGGGCGCCTGCCTGGTCGGCAACCAGCACCTGCAGTTGCGCCTGGGCGGGGTTGATATCGCGGCATTGCCGTCGCTGGTCCCCGCCGCATGGGTGGTGGCCTGCGCAACGCTGCTTTGGGCGACGCAGCAGTTCGCCGGCCTCGAAAAGCACTTCCCCGAAGTGGCTGGCGCGCTCGACCGTGCGGCCTTTGCCCTGCTCGCGCTGGCCCTTGTCGTGCTCTTCGTCCCCGGCCAGTGGATGGGCGCGCTGCAGATATTCGCCATGGCCATGCTGGGGCTGACCGCATTGACCTGTGCGGCGGCGTTGATGTTCGACCAGCGCCACCTGCGCTGGGTGGCGACCCTGCTCTGGTTCGCCGTGGTCGGGGCCCTGTCTGCGTTGTGGCTCGCCGCGCAGCAATGGTTACCCGACAGCTTTCTGGCACGTCGCGGCTTTGAATTCCTGCTTGCATTGCAGCTTGCCAACTACCTGTGCCTGCCCTGGGGCCGGCAATGGTGGCTGCGGCGGCAGCAACGGCGCGATGGCCGCGGCGTGGAACCCAGCGCCGAGGAAAAGATCGCCCACGCCCGCGACTGGATGATCAGCAGCCTGCAGTCCGGCATCGAGACCGGTGCCGAAGGCGACATGGAGTGGATCGCCTATCGTCGCCTGATGGGCGGCCTGAAATCCGTCTTGCCGCAGACCGGCGCGGCGGTGATCGCGATGAACTACCACAACGAAGACCTGCTGCTTGTCGAGCCCAAGTCGGCGGAGCCCCGCTTCCAGATGTTGCTGGCGCAACGCGGCTCGCTGCTGAAGAACCTGAGCCGCTCAATGGGTCCACAGCAGATCGGTCTGGATTTCACCGGCCCCGACGGCCCGCTGCAGCAAGTGTTGCTGGCAGTGATCCCGCTGCCGATCGAGCGGCCAGGCTGGGGCTTGCTGGTGATCGAACGCACGCCACAGGTCAGCTATAGCGACGACGAACTTGCACTGTGCACCGAATTTGCGGCGCTCGCTACCACCGCCGGCGACGAGGCGGCCGAGGCGATGCAGCGTCGGCGCTCGCGCGAGATCGACGGTGAATCGGGTGTCTATCGCGGCGAGATGATCGATGTGTTGCTGCAGAAGGCTTACGCGCTGGCAGTGCAGAAGCGCCGGCCGCTGTCGGTGATGCGGATCAGCGTTGACGCCCATGCCAACCTGCCGCCAGACCATGGCGCCGAAGCGATCCGGATCGTGGCCGACATGGTTCGCGACGAAAGCGAATATGGCGAGAGCATCGGGCGTGCCGCGCCTGATTGCCTGCTGGTGACGCTGCCCGGCCGCCCGATCGGCGATGCGCGCGCGCTCGGCGAGCGACTGTGCGCCGCGGTGCGCAAGCTTGGCCTGCCGGTGACCGAGGAAAGCAACCTTGGGGTCAGCATCGGCGTGGCCCAGATGCATTCCACCGAGCGCCTGGTCGCGCCTATGCTGGAACGCTCCGCGCGCGCGCTGGCCAAGGCCAGGCAGTACGGCGGCAACCAGGTGCAGGCAATCGCCAGTAGCGCACCCTGAGCCTCCCGCCGCCATTTATCCGACAGGAACCGAGCCCGTGACTACCGACCCCGCGGGCTTGCCCGTACCGACCCTCATCATTGGCAACAAGGCGTTCTCGTCGTGGTCCATGCGGCCGTGGTTGCTGCTGCGTCATTTTGGCGTGGTCTTCGAAGAAACCATGCTGCCGCTGGATACGCCGGAGTTCGAGCGCCGCATCGGCGGCTATTCGCCTACACGGCGTGTACCGGTGTTGCACGTCGGCGATGAAATCATCTGGGATTCGCTGGCGATCTGCGAGGTAATCAGCGAGCGTTGGCTGGGCGGGCGCGGCTGGCCGGATGATCCACGCGCGCGTGCTTCGGCAAGGAGTGCCGCGGCGGAAATGCATTCGGGATTTGCAGCGCTGCGTACCCAGCTTCCATTCAACAGCCTGCGCAAGCCCGAGGCGCCGCATTGGGATGACGCGGTGTCACGCGAGGTTGCCCGCCTCCAGGCGCTATGGTCCTGGCTGC
>JBKJMY010000071.1:0-3133 GCA_046596115.1 Arenimonas sp. | reverse complement strand
CCTGGTGGTCGGGCTGAACGCGGCCGGGCTGCACTGGTTGTTTGCCCTGGCGGTGCCGCTGGTCACCAGTGCCGGCGTGGGCTACTACGCATGGACGCGGGCGGAGCGCGCGCTGGCATTCGCCGACCTGGATGCGACTCGACGCCAGTTCGCGACCTGGTTCCCACCGACGCAGCCGATCTCGACCGCTTCGCCCACAGGCGAAGCCAATCCCGGTCCGTTCGATCCAACGGACAATGAAAGCAACGCGCCAAGCACGCCCACGTGAACTTGCTCGAACTGTCGAAGGCGGTTGAGCAGGCTGAGCTGGAGGCCAAGGCGCGTGCCGAGCGTGCGCGCGGCTCGTGGAAGCAGCTCAAGTCCAGCGCCGTGGCCGCCGCGACGCCGTGGCGAATCGTGACCGTTGGCGCGGTGGTCGGTTTCTTCGCGGGTCGCCGGTCGCCTGCGGCCGGCCCCGGTGCAGGCAGCCAGTTGTTCTCGAGCCTCGCGCAGTCGATGATCACCGCACTGGGCGCAAGCGTGACGGCCGGCGCCGCCGCCAGTTCGGCGGCGGACGCTGCTGCCGCGGCGACCATTGGCGCAACCGCCCCAGCGCATTCAATGCCGGCTGGGCCATTCGTGCCGGTCGAGCCGGGGACGCCTGGCGCGGTGCACGTGCCCTACGTGGCCGAGATGGCGGACGTCGAAGACCGCGGCTGAGTCGATCCCGGCCAACTGCGTTTTTGCTCGGCGACGGTTAAGGAACGCCCTTTTAGTCTGGGCCGATGAGCAGCCCTCCCCTGGCCATCGACAGCACGTCGGAGCCCGTCTCCACAGCGCCGATGGCGCAGTGGGGCCGGCTGCATTTCGTCGCCGCGCTGGCGGTGATCGGCGCGTTCTGGATGGCGCGCGAGTTGCTCGTTCCCATCTGCGTTGCCCTGTTCATTGGACTGGTCGCCAATCCGGCGGTAACCCGGCTGCGCCGCTGGCATGTGCCGCGCTGGATCGGCGGACTGGTCGTGGTATTTGGCGGCGTGGTGCTGGCGGTGGCATTGGCCAGCCAGTTGCTTGCACCGGCCACCGAGTGGATGCAACGCGCGCCGCAGGCCTTGCGCCAGGTGGCACCGAAGGTGCGCGGGCTGGTGCGCCAGGTGGATGCCGCCAACAAGGCGGCCGAGTCCATCGTCAGCGCATCCGGCGGCGCTGCCGCGCCACCGCACAGCGCTGCGCAACCCGAGGATGGCAAGCCAACGCCACCCAGCCTGTGGGGAATGATTCGCGCCGCGCCGCGGATGCTGGCCTGGTTCGGCGCGGTGATCCTGCTCGGCTATTTCTTCGTCGTGTTCGGCGTGGACCTGCAGTACCGCGCAATCGCGCAGCTGCCGCTGCGGCAGCAGAAAAAACTCACCCACGAGATCCTGCGCACGATCGAGTTCGAGCTGTCGCGCTACGTCATGACCATCACACTGATCAACGCCGGACTGGCGCTGGTGTTGTCGCTGGCGTTCTGGCTGCTCGGCCTGGATCCGATGGACGCGCTGCTGTGGGGCGCGATCGGCGGCCTGCTCAACTTCGCGCCCTACGTCGGCACGGTGATCGGGGTGTCGGCGATGGCCCTGGTCGGGGTGATCGCGTTCGACGACCCGGCCAAGATGCTGCTGCCAGCGCTGTGCTACCTGGGCCTGCAGCTGTTCGAATCGGAAGTGATTACGCCGATCATCCTGGGTAAGCGCTGGCGCATCTCGCCGCTGGTGCTGCTGCTGTGGTTGCTGTTCTGCGGCTGGCTGTGGGGCATCCCGGGAGTGCTGCTGGCGGTGCCGATGCTGGTCAGCTTCAAGATTGTCGCCGAGCGCGTGGACGGGCTAAAGGGCTGGTCCAAGGCCATCGAATGAATTGCTGCCGTAGACTCCCACCATGACGCCCGACCAGCCCACCGACCATCCGCCCACGCCAGCACCGCTGCTGTCCGAGCCCGCCGAGCGCGCGCCCGCCACGAGTACTCCGGCGACTGCGCCCGCGTCTTCGAGCGGGGAAAGCGTGCCTGCAATCCATCCCTCCCTGACCGAGGTGCCGTCCTACGCGCTGGACGGATTGCGCAGCGCGAGCGTCGATGCCGAGGCGCCGCGCCCGGGGCGCGGGGCGCTGACCATCATCGCGCTGATCCTGGGCCTGGTCGCGTGCTGGCTGGCGCGCGACCTGCTGGTGCCGGTCATGCTCGCGATGATGATGGCCCTGCTCGCCAATCCCCTGGTGACGCGGCTGCACAAGCTGTACATCCCGCGCTGGATCGGTTCGCTGCTGGTGGTGGTCGGTGGACTGGCGCTGAGTGTCTGGCTGGCCAGCCTGCTGGTGGCGCCGGCCACGGACTGGATCCGCCAGGCGCCAACGGAGTTGCGCCAGGTGGCACCGAAATTCAAGGCACTCACGCGCCAGGTTGATCAGGCCAACAAGGCCGCGGCGTCGATCGCCAAGGCTGCGGGCGCGCCGGTGGCCACGAGTACGGCCGCCGCCGATGCCGACAAGCCGCGCCCACCCAACCTGTGGACGCTGATCGCCGGCGCGCCGCGCGTGCTCGCCTCGATCGGTGCAGTGTTCCTGCTTTCGTACTTCTTCCTGATCTATGGCCAGGACGTGCAGCGACATGTGATCGCACGGCTGGAATCGGTCGAACGAAAACAGCTGACTATCGAAATCCTCAAGACCATCGAGGCCGACCTGTCGCGTTACGTGCTGACCATCAGCCTGATCAACGCAACGCTCGGGCTGATCCTGACCGGTGGACTGGTGTGGATGGGGCTGGACTGGTCCGATGCCCTGCTCTGGGGCACGCTCGCGGCCCTGCTCAACTTCGTGCCCTACGTGGGGCCGCTGACCGGCGTGCTGCTGCTCGGCCTGGTCGGCCTGGTCACCTTCGGCAAACCGTCGCAGATGCTGATGCCGCCGGCGCTGTACCTGGGCCTGCATATGCTCGAGTCGCAGGCGGTCACGCCCATCATCCTGGGCCGGCGCATGGCGCTGTCGCCACTGGTGATGCTGCTGTGGCTGATGCTATGGGGCTTTTTGTGGGGGATCGCTGGCCTGCTGCTGGCGGTGCCGATGCTGGCCAGCCTGAAAATCGTCGCCGATCGCGTGGAGCGCTGGAACGGCTGGGCGC
>JBKJMY010000008.1:0-6665 GCA_046596115.1 Arenimonas sp. | reverse complement strand
GCGTCACCAAGCTGGACAAGATCCAGTTCCGCGATCGCCAGGAGGCCGACGCCGAAAGTTTCCGCAAGATGATGTTGGCGATGTCGCGCGACCTGCGGGTGATCCTGATCAAGCTCGCCGACCGCCTGCACAATATGCGCACTCTGGATGCGATGAGCGCTGACTCGCGCCGCCGTATCGCCCGCGAAACGCTGGAAATCTACGCCCCGATCGCCCATCGACTGGGCATGAACCGGATCAAGGCCGAGCTGCAGGACATGGGCTTCCGCGCCCTGTACCCAACGCGCCACGCGGTGATCGCCAGGCGCATCGCCGCGCAGCCGGTGATGCGTCGCGAGGCCATGGCCACGATCGAGGCAAGCATCTCCGAGCGCATCACCCAGGAAGGGCTTCCGTTCCGCCTGCACAGCCGGGTCAAGGCACCGTGGAGCATCTACCAGAAGATGCGCGAGGAATCCAAGAGCTTCGACCAGGTGATGGACGTCTTCGGGTTCCGCCTGATCGTCACGCGGCTGATGCATTGCTATGTTGCGCTCGGCGGGGTGCATTCCATTTTCAAGCCGCTGGATGCCCGGTTCCGCGACTTCATCGCGATCCCCAAGGCAAACGGATACCAGAGCCTGCACACGGTGCTGTTCGGCACCTATGGCACCCCGGTCGAGGTGCAGATCCGCACCGAGGAAATGGATGTGGTCGCCGAGCGGGGCATTGCGGCGCATTGGCTGTACAAGAACGCGGGGCAGGGCATGAACAGCGCCCAGGTGCGCGCCCAGGACTGGGTGCGCAGCCTGATGGACAGCCAGGAATCGGCGGGTTCGTCGCTGGAGTTCCTGGAGAACGTGAAGGTTGACCTGTTCCCGGACGAGGTTTACCTGTTCACGCCCAAGGGCGACATTTTTTCCCTGCCGCGCAATGCCACTGCGCTCGACTATGCCTATTCGGTGCACACCGACGTCGGCAACCACGCGGTTGCCGCGCGGGTGGACAAGAAGCTGGTGCCGCTGCGTTCCAAATTGGTCAGTGGGCAAACGGTGGAAATCATCACCGCGCCCTCGGCCACGCCCGGGCCGCAATGGCTGGAGTTCGTGGTGTCCAGCAAGGCGCGTACCGCGATCCGGCACTTCCTCAAGCGGCTCGAGCACGAGGACGCGGTGGACCTGGGCCATCGCATGCTCGATCGCGCGCTCGAAGCCCGTGAAAGTTCGCTCGATCGCGTATCCCAGGATCGCATCGAACAATTCCTCACCGAGCATCGCTATCGCCGCCTGGAAGAACTGCTGGCGGATATCGCGCTCGGCAACCGGATGCCGGCGCAGGTGGCCCAGGTACTGGTGCAGGGCGACCCGGACTTGCCATTGCGCGGCGGCGAAGTCGCCGGCGGGGAGCGCATCCTGATCACCGGCACCGAGCGCGGTGTCTTGAGCTTTGCGCGCTGCTGCTATCCGATCCCCGGCGACGAGATCATGGGCTACCTGAGCGCCGGCAAGGGCGTGGTCGTCCACCGTGCCGACTGTCCAAACATCGCCGAGTACCGCAAGCATCCCGAGCGCTGCGTGCCGATGGCCTGGGACCGCAACGTGCGCGGCGACTATCGCGCGGCGCTGAAGATGGACGTGGACAACAAGCCGGGCGTGCTGGCCCAGGTCGCTGCAGCCGTGGCCGAGAGTGAGTCGAATATCGACTCGGTCGAATATCGCGAGCGCGACGTGCAGCAGTCGGTGATGGAGTTTGGCATTGAGGTGCGAGATCGCAAACATCTGGCCGATGTGATCCGGCGGGTGCGCCGGTTGTCGGTGGTGCATGGGGTGGAGCGGATTTAGGTGATGGTTTTCGCGGCTGCTTTCTGACAGACGAATGTCTGGTCAGCCGCTCCCACAGGTACACTTCCTTCATGAGCAGAATCCCCGTCAATACTGAAAAGGCGCCCGCGGCGATCGGGCCGTACTCGCAGGCCGTGCGTAGTGGATCGCTGCTGTTCCTGTCCGGGCAGATTCCGCTCGACCCGGTGACCGGCCAGCTGGTCGAGGGCGACATCGCCGCCCAGTCGCGACGGGTGTTCGACAACCTCAAGGCCGTGTGCGAGGCCGCAGGCAGCGGCCTGGACCGGATCGTGCGCGTCGGCATCTATGTTGTGGACCTGGGCGACTTCGCCACGGTCAACGGCGTGATGGCCGAGTACTTCGATGCGCCTTATCCGGCGCGCTCCACGGTCGAGGTGTCAGGCTTGCCTCGCGGCGCGCGGGTCGAGGTGGACGCGATCCTCGCGTTCGACTGAGTGGCGCGCCGTCCCCGGCCTTCTTTCCCTGCGCCGGACCTGGCGCCGGCGGGCGACGTGCCCTTGGGCGTGCTGTCCGGCGTCGGCAAGGCGATGGCGGAGAAGCTCGCGGCGCGCGGCCTGCTGACGATCCAGGACCTGTGGCTGCACCTTCCCCTGCGCTACGAAGACCGCACGCGAATCACGCCGATCGCCGCGCTGCTACCCGGCGTGCCGGGGCAGGTGGACGCGCGGGTCGAAGCGGTCGAGCGCGGCTTCCGTTATCGGCCGATGCTCCGGGTCACGGTGACCGATGACTCGCATGCGAGCTTGAGCTTGCGATTTTTCCACTTCAATTCCGCCCAGGCTGCGCAGTTCCAACCCGGGCGCAGGATTCGGCTGTTCGGCGAACCACGCCCCGGCGGCCGCGGCCTGGAGATCGTGCATCCCAGCTACCGCTTCCTCGGCGATGACGACGCGCCCGCGCTGAGCGAGCGACTCGATCCGGTCTATCCGCAGGTGGAAGGCATCGGCGCGCAGACCATGGTCAAGCTGGTGGCCGAGGCATTGTCGCGCCTGCCGCCGGCCGAGGAACTGGAACTGTTGCCGCCAGCGCTGTCTGCGAGCTTTGGCACCGGCACGCTGCGCGATGCCTTGCTGGTTGCGCATCGTCCACCGGTCGATGCCGATCCCGCCCTGTTTGCCAGCGGCCACCATCCGGCGCTGCAGCGGTTGGCGATCGAGGAGTTGCTGGCGCACCAGTTGAGCCTGCGCCGGCAACGCATCGCCCTGCGCGCACACGGCGCGCACCCGCTGCGCGGCCCGGGCGCGTTGGCGGCGCGGCTGCGGGCGCAGTTGCCGTATTCGCTCACGGGCGCGCAGGCCCGCGTGTTCGCCGAGATCCTGGCCGACATCGCGCAGCCGCAGCCGATGCTGCGCCTGGTGCAGGGTGACGTCGGCAGCGGCAAGACCGTGGTCGCTGCGTTGGCCGCGCTTGCCGCGGTGGAGTCGGGCCGGCAGGTTGCGCTGATGGCGCCGACCGAGTTGCTGGCCGAGCAACATCTGGCCAACCTGCGTCGCTGGTTCGATCCGCTTGACGTGCAGGTGGCATGGCTGGCGGGAAAAGTGACCGGAAAAGCGCGCGCACTGGTGCTGCAACAGATCGCCTCCGGCGAGGCGCCGGTCGTGGTTGGAACCCATGCGCTGATGCAGGAAGGCGTGGCGTTCCACAGGCTCGGGCTGGCGATCGTCGACGAGCAGCATCGCTTTGGCGTGCACCAGCGCTTGTCGCTGCGCGACAAGGGCATCGACGGCAAGCGCGTTCCGCACCAGCTCGTGCTCACGGCCACGCCGATACCGCGCACCTTGGCGATGTCGGCCTATGCAGACCTTGATGTTTCGGTCATCGATGAGATGCCACCCGGTCGCACGCCGGTCACCACGGTGGCCGTGGCCGGCAGTCGTCGCGATGAAGTGGTCGCGCGGATCCGCCTGGCCTGTTCCGAGGGGCGGCAGGTGTATTGGGTCTGCACGCTGATCGATGAAAGCGAGCCTGTCGGCCCGGGGGCGATGAAGATTGACGCGCAGGCCGCCCAGACCACCTACGAAGCGCTCGGCGCTGCGTTGCCCGGCCTCGCGGTCGGCTTGTTGCACGGGCGCATGAAGCCTGCAGAGAAGGCCGCGGTGATGGCGCGATTCACCGCCGGCGAGTTGCAGGTCCTGGTTGCTACGACGGTGATCGAGGTGGGTGTCGATGTGCCCAACGCAAGCTTGATGGTGATCGAGAACGCCGAGCGGCTCGGGCTTGCCCAACTGCACCAGCTGCGCGGACGGGTTGGGCGCGGTGCGCAGGCGTCCAGCTGCGTGCTGATGTATCGGGCGCCGTTGTCGCAGATGGCGCGCCAGCGCATCGAGGTGATGCGCCAGACCACCGATGGCTTCCTGATCGCCGAGAAGGACCTCGAGTTGCGCGGGCCGGGCGAACTGCTTGGCACCCGGCAAACTGGCGTTGCGGGCTTCCGCATCGCCGACCTGGCGCGCGACGCCCGGCTGCTTCCCGCAGTACAGCGTGCTGCCGATTACATGCTCGCGCAGTCGCCCGACCTCGCCGACCGGGTGGTCGCGCGGTGGGTCGGCAGCGCCTCGCGATTTGCCGGCGCCTGATCGCCTACCATTCCCGGAGACAACGATGCATGCACTCGTTCCGCTGCTGATCGACACCGACCCTGGCGTGGACGATGCGCTCGCCTTGTTGATGGCCTTCGACGATCCTGCGCACCAGGTGGTGGCACTGACCATCGCGGCCGGCAATGTCGGGCTCGCGCACACGGTCGCCAATGCGCTGAAGTTGTGCGAAGTCGCTGGAGTTGACGTGCCGGTGCACGCCGGCTGCCCGGTGCCGCTGGTGTACGCGGCCGAGGACGCGGCCTTCGTCCACGGTGACGACGGCTTCGGCGATATCGGCTACCCGCCTGCGCAGCGTGCCGCCGACCCCGAGCACGCCGCGCTGGCGATCATCCGGCATGCGCGCGAGCACACGGGGCGCCTGTGCGTCGTGGCGCTCGGTCCACTGACCAACCTCGCACTCGCAGTGCGCCTGGACCCGGCGCTGCCGTCACGGATCGCCCGGCTGGTGGTGATGGGCGGGGCGGTGACCGGCCACGGCAACACGACCGTGCCGGCAGAATTCAACATCGGCTTCGACCCCGAGGCCGCGCGTGTGGTGTTGGAAGCCTTTCCAGCGTTCGAGCTGGTCGATTGGGAGGCAGTGCTCCGGCACGGCTTCTCGCATCAGGCCTTTGAAGGCTGGCTGGCGGATGGCGACGATCGGGCTCGCTTTTACGATGCGATTTCGCGCAAGACCCGGGCCTGGGCTGGCGACCGGCGCGGCGACCTATGGCATTCCGCTGATGCGCTGGCCATGGCCGTCGCCCTGCAGCCCGGCAGCAGCCTGCACTCCGAGCTCCGCCACGTGGCTGTCGAGACCGAGGGTCGCCTGAGCCGGGGCGCGACCATCGTGGACTGGGGCCAGCGGGGCGGGCAGGCCGCCAACGCCCGGATCCACCTGTCGGTGGACCAGCCTGCCTTCGAGGCCCGGATCCGGTCGGCGCTGGGCGTGCGCCGGGGCGAAGATGCCCAGGCTTGAGTGGCCTGGCTGAGTGGCCTGGCTGAGTGGCCTTGGCTGAGTGGCCCTGGTGAGTGGCCCTGGTGAGTGGCCTGGAACCGGTTTCCCGAGCACGGGCGCGCAGTGGCTTTGTTGCGCCAACTTGCCCTCGACGGCTACAATGGGTGTCCTGTCCGCAGCCGCACCCCGGGATTCCCCATGAAAGCCGATACCCACCCGCAGTACAGCGACGTCGTGTTCCAGGACGTCACCTCCGATTTCGCCATCCTTACCCGCTCCACGCTGGGCAGCAAGGAGAAGGTCAAGTGGGAGGACGGCAAGGAATACCCCCTGATCAAGATCGACGTCTCCTCGGCCTCGCACCCGTTCTACACGGGCAAGCAGAAGCTGATGGACACCAGCGGCCGGGTGGACAAGTTCCGCAAGCGCTACGGCGCCGCCAAGCCCGCCGCGGCCGAGTAATCCGCGCCGGCCCTTGGGCCGATTGCTTCGAACGACGGCCGCGAAAGCGGCCGTCGTCGTTTCCGGCGCACGACAGTCCGGCCAACGGAAATTTCCCGAGCATTCACTCTAATCGCGCGCAGGCCAGAGGCCGATTCCGCGACGTTCGTTCGATGTCCGGCCAATGCCGCTATGCGATACTTCGCGCTTGGCTTGTGCCGTGTGGTGCATGCCGCTGGATTCCCGTGCAGCGCGCGGGGGCAACCGCAGAAAACGCATCGCAAGGAGCCAGTCGTGGCAGACAACAATCCGTCCGCTAGCCGCATCGTGACCCTCGACGCCGGCGGCAAGCAAGTCGAATTACCGGTGCTCTCCGGCACCCTGGGCCCCGATTGCATCGACATCGGCAAGCTGTACAAGGGCACCGGAAACTTCACCTACGACCCCGGCTACATGTCGACGGCCAGCTGCCGCAGTGCCATCACCTACATCGATGGCGACGAAGGCGTGCTTCTGTATCGCGGTTACCCGATCGAACAATTGGCGAAATCCTCCAACTTCCTGGAAGTCAGCTACCTGCTGATGCACGGCGAGTTGCCGGACGCCAAGCAGTTCGGCGCCTTCGAGCACGAAGTCACCCACCACACCATGATGCACGAGGCATTCCGGACCTTCCTGTACGGATTCCGCCACGACGCGCACCCGATGGCGATGATGACCGGCATGCTTGGTTCGCTGGCCGCGTTCTACCACGGCGACCTGGACCTGGAAGATCCCGGGCAGCGTCGCCTCGCTGCGATTCGCCTGCTGGCCAAGGTGCCGACCATCGCCGCCGCCTGCCATCGC
>JBKJMY010000285.1:0-3573 GCA_046596115.1 Arenimonas sp. | reverse complement strand
GTCCTGCGCTGCGGCTGTGGATTCCTGCGCGGTCACGGGTGCACGCTCTCGTGCAGGTAGGTATAGCCGGTCAGGCCGGCTTCGAGTGCGTCGATCAGGCGCGCCGATTCCGCATCGGACAGTCCGGCGGCTGCAACCTTGCTGCGGTACGCATTACGCAGCACATCGAGTGGATAGCCGACATAGTCGAGCATCACGTCGGTGGTGTCGCCCAGGCGCTGGCGGGTGAGCGTGTAGCCGGTGCCGTCGGCATCCATGCGCACATTGGCGGTGTCGGTATCGCCGAACAGGTTATGGATATCGCCGAGAGTTTCCTGATAAGCGCCGACCAGGAAGATACCGAGACGATAGCTCTCGCCCGGCTTTGGGCGATGCAAGGGCAGCGAGCTGTCCAGTGCCTCCGAATCGACGTAGGTGTCGATGCGCCCGTCGGAATCGCAAGTGAGGTCGGCGATCACGCCACGGCGATCGGGCTGCTCATCCAGGCGCGCGATCGGCACGATCGGGAACACCTGGTCGATCGCCCACACGTCCGGGATCGATTCGAACACGGAGAAATTGACGAAGTATTTGTCAACCAGGCGCTCGTTGAGTTCATCGAGCACCTCGCGGTGGCTTTTCTCATCGCCGGTCAGGCGTGCGCGCACCTGGTGGGCGATGGCGTAGAACAGGTCATCGAGTTCGGCGCGCTGGTCCAGGCTGAGCTGGCCGAGCGCATACAGGCTCTGGCCCTCGGCGAGCGCCTGCTGTGCTTCGTGGAATAACTCGATCGGTGGGCGCGTGTCGAGCGCGGCATGGGCTTCGCGCAGATGGCGCAGCACCGGTGCTTCATCCGGATGCACGGGTGGCACCGAACCTTCCGGGGCTTCCTCGACTTCGGACACGTTCACCACCATCACCGCGTGGTGCGCGGTCATCGCGCGGCCGGCTTCGGTGATCATCATCGGCGGCGTGAGCTGGTGCTCGACGCAGGCTTCGGCGAGTGGCTGCACGAGCGTGTGTGCGAACTGGTCCAGGCCGTAGTTGATCGAGCAGAAGCCGCGCGAGCGGGTGCCCTCGTAGTCCACGCCCAACCCACCGCCGGAATCCATGTAACGGATAGTGCAGCCCATGCGCGAGAGCTCGACGAAATAACGCACCGCCTCGCGCATGCCGTTGGCGATGTCGCGCACATTGGAAATCTGCGAGCCCATGTGGAAGTGCAGCAACTGCAGTGCGTCCAGCTCGCCGGCGGCGCGCAAGCGCTCGACCAGCGTGAGCACCTGGCGCGGCGAGAGGCCGAACTTGGCCTTGTCGCCGCCGCTGTTCTGCCACTTTCCGGCGCCGAGCGAAGCCAGGCGCATGCGCACGCCCAGGCCCGGCTTCACGCCGAGTGCCTTGGACTCCTCAAGGATCAGGTCGAGCTCGGAGGATTTCTCCACCACCAGGAAGGTCTGCAGGCCGAGCTTGCGGCCAATCAGCGCCAGCCGGATGTACTCGCGGTCCTTGTAACCGTTGCAGATCACCACGCTGCCCGGCCGCGCCAACCCGAGCACGGCCATCAGCTCCGGCTTCGAGCCGGCTTCCAGGCCAAAACCGTCGCCACCCTGCGCGGCCAGTTCGCCGGCCACGCCGTAGTGCTGGTTGACCTTGATCGGGTAGACCGCCGTGTAACCGCCGGTGTAGCCGAGTTCGTCCATGGCCTTGCCGAAGGCGGCCTGCATCTTGCGCAGGCGATCGCCGAGGATGTCGGAAAAGCGCAGCAGCAGCGGCAGTTTCAGCCCGACGGCCGTGGCCCGGTCGATGACCTCTGGAATGGCCAGCGCAGGACCACCTTCCCCGCGCGGCCGCGCGACCATGCGGCCCGTGCTGTCGACGTCAAAATAGCCGTCGGACCAATACGGGATGGAATACGTGTGGCGGGCGCGGTCGAGGGACCAGGCGGGCATGGCGGTGCGTCCTGCGCGAGGTAGACCGCGATTGTACCGCCCCTCGTGGGAGCGGCTTCAGCCGCGATTACTACCTGTGGCAGCGGCTTCAACCGCGATTACTACCTGTGGCAGCGGCTTCAGCCGCGATTGCCTCCTGTGGGAGCAGCTTCAGCCGCGATTGCCTCCTGTGGGAGCAGCTTCAGCCGCGATTGCTTCCTGTGGGAGCGGCTTCAGCCGCGATTGCTGGCAGCTCGCCGGTCGGGTTCAGGCGCGCCTGTGTCGCGTGGGTACAATTGCTGCCTCCTCTTTCTACCTTGCGGGCCACGACATGAGCGATCTTCCCGGGAACTGGCTGCACGAGAATTTCACCCACACCGGCTCCGCCTTCGGCCTGCGCATTGCGCGCAAACTCGAGCAAGTGCAGTCGCCGTTCCAGAAGATCGAGATGTACGAGAGCACCGACTGGGGCAACGTCATGCTGATCGATGGCGCGATGATGGTGACCACGCGCGATAATTTCTTCTATCACGAGATGATGGCGCACGCGCCGCTGTATACGCATCCGGCACCGCGCGACGTGGTGATCATCGGCGGTGGCGTCTGCGGCACCCTGCGCGAAGTGCTGCGCCACCCGGAGGTGACGCGCGCGGTACAGTGCGATATCGACGAGCAGGTCACGCGCATGTCCGAGAAATATTTCCCGGAGCTATGCGAGTCCAACGGCGACCCGCATAGCTCCGGGAAATATTTCTCGGAGCTATGCGAGTCCAACGGCGACCCGCGCGCGACCGTGATGTTCGACGACGGCCTGGCTTACATGGCCAATGCCGCGCCGGAAAGCATCGACGTGATCATCGTCGATTCGACCGACCCGGTCGGTCCGGCCGAAGGGCTGTTCAACCAGGCCTTTTACGAGAACTGCCTTAAAGCGCTGCGCCCAGACGGCCTGCTGGTGCAGCAGAGCGAATCGCCGCTGGCGCTGATGCACCTGATCCTGGAAATGCGCGGCGCGATGCGCGACGCCGGCTTCAAGGATTTCCGCGTGCTGCCATTCCCGCAGCCCTGCTATCCAACCGGCTGGTGGAGTTGCCTGATCGCCTCAAAGCAGTCGCGCGACCTCACGCAGTTCCGAAAAGCGGATGCAGCGGCCAAGCCCTTCGACACCCAGTACTACACCGCCGACGTGCACCAGGGCGCGCTGGCGATGCCGCCGCTGCTGCAGCGCGCACTCGCCTGACATTAAAGTGTGGGAGCGGCTTCAGCCGCGATTGACGATAGCCCGTTCGGCTGAATGCAATCGCGGCTGAACCCGCTCCCACAGGGGGTTACTTGATGGCGAAGTCCCTGGACTGCGCCACCTTGCCGTCGAGCGACACGTCGAGCTTGTAGTTGCCGGACGGGAAGCCGTCGGGCTTGGCGATGCGGAAGTCGGTGACGCCGTCGCCGGTGAAGTTGAAGTCCTGGCTTTCCTCGTTGATCACCTGGCCGTCCTGGTAGGTCCATTTAGCCGACAGCTTGCCCATGCCGGGCAGGGCCGGGTCGCTACCGTGCATGGACACCGCCGCGATGATGGTGTCGGTCTTGGTGAAGCTGGTTGACGGCGTGGTGACCTTCCTATCGGCGCCGACCGCGGTACCAAGTTCCACGCTGGTGACGGTGACCG